>NZ_AULM01000012.1 GCF_000422285.1 Desulfatiglans anilini DSM 4660 | reverse complement strand
AAGGAAATCCAGCGTTTGTGCGGAGGCGACCTGTAGGTCGCCGCACAAACAAACGTGCAGATTGACGCCGAGATTGGCCAAAAAGACCATTTCCGGATGGAAACTCATTAGAGGGATGGCATAGAAAAGTCAAGCAGGTTTTGCGGCGTTTACCTTGATTTGTCTGCGAGTCTTGCTTAAAATAAAAAGGTTGAAACCCAAGCGAAAATGATTTTCCGAAACGAACCTGTCTTCGGCTCCGCATAAGGGTCTGCGTCCGGCTGTTTGGCGGCTTCCAGGATGGGGCCCGCGGGCTGGGCACAGCGAGATCGATGCCGTCAGGGGCATCGAATGCCCCTCCGGGGTGAAGACGGACCAGGCCTCGATCGCAGGATGAGGGCAGACCCCCCCGGCGCATGCAAAGGGGGAGGGATGCCCGGATTTTTTGAGGGAGGGGGCCTGTCAGCAGCAGGAGGGATGCCGGAGCGTGCTTGCCGCCGCTTCCCGGTGTCATGGAAAGTTATGGAACAGAAAGAAGGCATACTGGAGATCCTCACCTACCCCGATCCGATCCTGAAGACGGTGGCCGAGCCGGTGGAGGCCATCGACGGCGAGGTGCAGGACCTGATCGACCATATGATCGAGACGATGCATGCCGCACCGGGCATCGGTCTGGCAGCCAATCAGGTAGGCGAACTGAGGCGGGTCATCGTTTTCGAGCGGCATCCAGGAACGGACGAGAAGAACCCCTTCGCTCTGATCAACCCGGTCATCGCCTCTGGTGAAGGGCGTATCGTGTGGTCCGAGGCCTGTCTGAGCGTGCCGGACTACACGGCCGACGTCAACCGGACGGCCCACGTGCTGGTGCGGGGCATCGACCGCCTTGGAAAAGCGCAGGAGATCGAGGCCGATGATCTGCTGGCGGTCTGTCTCCAACACGAGATCGATCACCTGGACGGGGTCCTCTACATCGATCACATCAGCAGCTTGAAGCGCAGCATGTACAAGCGCAGGCTGCAAAAGCGGCTCAAGAATCCGTGAGCGACATCGGCGGTTTGATGCGAAATTCCGACAGGCGGATCCTCGGTCCTCTGCCCGAAAACGCGCGCATCGTTTTTATGGGGACGCCCGAGTTCGCGGTGTCCGGGCTCGAGGCCTGCCTGGAGGAGGGGCATCGGGTGGCGGCCGTTGTAACCCAGCCTGACCGGCGCAAGGGGCGCGGGCGGAGTGTGGTGTTTTCCGCGGTGAAGGAGGCGGCGCTCTCGGCCGGCATCGAGGTCCTCCAGCCGGAGAAGGTCGCCGATGAGGCGTTTCTCGAACGGATGCGTACCCTGGATCCGGATCTGCTGATCGTCATCGCCTTCGGGCAGGTGCTGAAACGCCCGCTTCTCGAACTGCCGCGCTGCGGGGCCGTCAACATCCACGCCTCGCTCCTTCCCCGCTACCGGGGGGCCGCGCCTATCCAGTGGGCGATCCTCGACCGCGAGAAGGAGACCGGCCTGACGGCGATGCTCATGGAAGAGGGGCTCGACAGCGGCCCGGTCCTGCTGCAGAGCCGGGTCGCCATCGGTGAGGACGAGACCTTCGGGGGCCTTCACGACCGGCTGGCGCAGCTCTCTGGCCCCTTTCTCGCCGAGGTGCTCCGGCGGATTCAGGCCGGCACGCTGGAGGCGGTGCCGCAGGACGAAGACCGGATGACCTATGCCCCGAAGATCACCAAGGAGCATGCCGCCATCCGCTGGGAGGAGTCCGCCGCGGCGGTCTCGGCGCGCATCCGCGCCATGGACCCGTCTCCCGGGGCTTTCACCCTGTTCAAAGACCTGAGGCTCAAGCTCTTCGAACCGCGTGTCCTTCGGGAAGAAGCGGAAGAGGCCCCGCGCCCCGGGCGCGTCCTGGGCTATGCGGAAGGCCGCCTGTTGATCGAGGCGGGCGAAGGGGTCCTGGCGGTCGGCGCCCTGCAGATGCCGGGCAAACGCCGTATGCCGGCGGAGGATTTCCTGCGGGGCTTCCCGATTCCCCAAGGGGCGGTTTTGGATTCGCCGCTATGAGGAAACGCACGGCACAGGTTTACGCGGCGGGCTCCCAGGGCGCGCCCTCGGACGACCCGCTTTCTCACCGCGTGCTCTCCGGGGTCGACCCGGCGATGGCGCCGCGCAAGCGGATCTTCATCTTTCTGCTCCTGGTTCTGTGCCTGGTGCTGCTCGTCCTCGCCTTTCTCCTCTGGTATGTCCCCTATGTCGGCCTGAGCGCAATCCACCCGAGCATGCCCGTCGTCCTCGCCGTGGTCCTAGGGGCCGTGGTCTGCTTCATCCTCGGAGGGGCCCTGACCCTCGTCTTCACCATCATCCGCGGAAAGAACCTCTTTTTCAACCGGCGCATCCGCGGCGCGGTCATCCGTTTCCTCTTTCCTCTGCTGGTCGTCCTCGGGAAGTGTTTCCGGATCGGAAAGGACGAGATCCGGCGCTCTTTCGTCGCCATCAACAATCAGCTGGTCCTGGCCGAGTGCGGGCGGGTGCGCCCGCAGAAGCTGCTGATCCTTCTCCCGCACTGCCTGCAGTTCCACGAATGCGCGGTCCGCATCACGGTCGACGTGGCCAGGTGCAAGCGCTGCGGGAAGTGCCGGATCAAGGACCTCGTCGAACTCGCGGAAAGGCACGGCGTGTCGATGTCGGTCGCCACGGGGGGGACGCTGGCGCGGCGCATCGTCGTCGAAAAGAAGCCGGATCTGATCATCGGCGTGGCCTGTGAACGGGACCTGACCAGCGGCATCCAGGACAGCTACCCGATCCCGGTCTTCGGCATCTTCAACCGGCGCCCCAACGGGCCGTGCTTCGACACGGATGTGGACATCGCGATGGTCGAGCAGGGGGTCAAGCGGTTCCTGGCCGGGCGGGCCGATGGGACCGCGTGACGCCGCGCTCGAGGCCCTCTGCGCCCTGGAGGGGCCTTCGGAGCGTCTGGAAGGCGGGGCGCGGGACATCCTGGACTGGCCGTCCATGCCGGATGAACGGGACCGCGCCCTCGCGGTTCAGCTGGTCCAGGGGGTGATGCGCTGGCGGGCGCGGCTCGACTGGATCATTGCGCGGAATCTGCGTTTTCCCTTCGGCCGGATAGAGCCCCGCGTGCTCAACATCCTCCGCCTCGCGGTCTTTCAGATCACTCGCATGGACCGAATCCCCGCATCGGCGGCCGTCAACGAGGCGGTCAAACAGACGCGGGCTTCCGCCAAGCCGCACATCGCCGGGTTCGTCAACGGACTGCTGCGCGGAATCTGCCGCGGGGGGGTGCCGACGGCCTTTCCGGACCGCAAGCGGGAGCTGCTTCGGCACCTGGCGGTCGTCCACTCGTACCCGGAATGGCTTGTGGACCGGTGGCTCAAGGAGTGGGGGATGCCCGCGGCCGAAGATCTGATGGCGGCCGGCAACCGGCTCCCGGACCTGACTGTGCGGGTCAACCGGATGCGGATCGGACGGAGCGCCCTGATCCGCGCCCTGGCCGACGAAGGGGTTGCAGCCGAAAGGACGGCCTATTCCGCCGAGGGGCTCGTCCTGCGCGGCGTGAAAGGGGGCGTCGAACGCCTGAAGACCTTCCGGGAAGGATGTTTTCAGGTTCAGGGCGAGGGGGCTCAGCTCTTTTCCCAGCTGCTGGGGCCGGAGCCCGGGGAAAGGATCCTGGATTTGTGCGCCGGGGTCGGCGGTAAGACGACCCACCTGGCCGAACGGCTGGAAGGGCGCGGGCTCGTTGTGGCGGTCGACCTCCAGCAGCGGCGTCTCCGTGCTCTCCAGGCGGCGGCGCGGCGCCTCGGCGTCGCCGGATGCATCCATCCGGTTGCGGCGGACGCCGTCGCCGGCCTCGCGAATGTCTTCCGGACCCGTTTCGACCGGATCCTCGTCGATGCGCCGTGCTCGGGGCTGGGCGTGATCAGCGGACACCCCGACATCAAGTGGCGCCGGCGGCCCGAGGACATCGGGCGCCTGGCGCGGCTTCAGCTGGAGATCCTGCAGGGCGCGGCCACGCTCCTGAAGGAGGGCGGGGTGCTCTTCTACGGGACCTGTACGCTGACCCGGGAGGAAAACGAAGAAGTCGTCGCGGCGTTCCTGGCGACCCGGCCCGACCTGGTGCAGGAGGATCTTCGCGCCCGCGCGCCGAAAGGGGCTCAGGCCCTCATCGACGCGAACGGGTTCCTCGAGATCCTGCCGCATGTCCACGGGCTCGACGGGTTTTTCGGCGCGCTCCTGAGGCGCAGGGGCGGGGATCGAGCCCGAATTCCCGGCCGCTTGGGATGAGGGCGCGCTGTGCCGGGCTGCAGGGGCGGGAGCCGGACCCCCGCGGAGGCGTGGGCGGCGTATTCGAAAAATCCTAGGAGGGAGGAGCCGTGGCCGGATGCTTGCGTGGGCATGGGCGGCTCCATGAACCCGTTCTAAAAACCTGATCAAACCATCACAGACAGGAGAAATGCATTGGGAAAGATAGCCCCTTCCATCCTTTCGGCCGATTTCACGCGGCTCGGGGAAGAGATCCGCGCAGTGGAGGCCGCCGGGGCCGATATGATCCACATCGATGTCATGGACGGGCATTTCGTGCCCAACATCACCATCGGGCCCCTGATCGTCGAGGCGGCGCGGCGGGCGACCACGCTGCCGCTGGACGTCCACCTGATGATCTCCGACCCGGACCACTATGTGGGCGAGTTCGCCAAGGCCGGCGCGGACATCCTGACGGTCCACCCGGAGACCCTGCGCCACCTCCACCGGAGCATCCACGCCATCAAGGACCTCGGCGTGCAGGCCGCCGTTTCCCTCAATCCTGCGACCGGCCTGGAGGTCCTGGAATACGTCCTGTCCGACCTCGACATGGTGCTGTTGATGACGGTGAACCCGGGGTTCGGCGGCCAGCGGTTCATCCCGGCGGTCATCCCGAAGATCGAGCTGCTGCGGCGGATGATCGAGGAGAGGGGGCTTCGGACCGCCGTCGAGGTGGACGGCGGGATCGGACCGGATACGATCGGGAAGGTCGCGGCGGCCGGGGCGGATGTCTTCGTGGCGGGGTCCGCCATCTTCGGCACGGCCGACTATGCCGGGACGATCCGACTGATGCGTGAGCGCATGTACGGGCCGATCCAATCCTAGTTTCCCGGCCGGAAATGGTCTTTTTGGCCAATCTCTGCGTTGATCTGCACGTTTGCTTGTGCGGCGACCTGCAGGTCGCCTCCGCACAAACGCTTGATTGTCTTGATATTGGCCAAAAATCCTCATTTCCGGGTGGACACAGGGTCGTGTCCAAAACTTTGTTTCCAGATTGCGTCTCGATACGGGTCCAAAATCCTCATTTCAGCTTGAGGAGGCGATTTATGGTGGGGGAAATGGGATTTCCGAACTGGACTCACGCGTTTATAGTCGGAGAGAGGCTTTTTGTATATTGGTCTGTTATTTTGAGTGTTTAGACCGTATTTCTCATCTTGGACGGAAAGGATTGCCATGATTTCCATCAAACATCTGTTCGGGCACGTCGATTCCCTGCCGCCGGAGGAGGTCAAGGCCTTCATGGCCGGGCACGAGGCGGGAACTTACACCTTCCTGGATGTCCGCCAGCCGGGCGAGTACGAGAAGGGGCATATCCCCGGGGCCCGGCTGATCCCCCTGCCCGAGCTCGAGGGCAGGACGGGGGAGTTGAGGCGGGATCAACCGCTCTTCGTCTACTGAGCCATCGGGGGGCGCAGCCGTGTCGCTGCGCAGATGCTGAAAGGCAAAGGGTTCGAACAGGTCTACGATATGAAGGGCGGCATCAGGGCTTGGAAAGGGGCCAAGGCCTGGGGCCCGGTGGAATTGAACATGGACATGATCAGCGGCGAGGAGTCTGCAGCCGGCATGATCGGGATCGCGTACGGGATGGAGGAGGGGCTCGCCCGGTTCTATGGGCGGGCAGTCGAGCGGACCCGGGATCCGGAGGCGGCAGGGCTTCTCAAACGCCTCGCAGCGTTCGAGGAGAAGCACAAACAGGCCCTTGTCGAGCTTTATGACGAGATCCTCCCTGAAAACGGCGGCGAAGAGGGGCTGCGCGCGAATGCCGATTACCATAGGGTGGAGGGGGGATTCCACCTGGATGACTTCCTGAAAGAGAATGAACGCGCCTTCGCGTCCCCGGGGGAGTGTCTGCAGCTGGCCATGATGGTCGAGGCCCAGGCCCTGGACCTCTATCTGCGCTTCACCGATAAGGTGACTGACGAAAAGGCGCAAAAGGTGCTTTTCAAGACCGCGGAGGAGGAGAAAGGCCACCTGGCGGCGCTCGGGGAACTGCTCGAGCGCATCGTGGGGGGCTAGGCGGGCCGTCGGGAAAGACGCCCGGCCCGGAGCGGGGACGCCCCGGGCCGCCGAGACGGCTGCTAGGGCTGTTCGGGTTCGGATTTGGGGCGGACCGACAGAACCGGGCACTGGGCCTGCCGGATGACCCTGTCGGTGGTGGAGCCAATGAAAAGCTTTTCCACGAGGCCCTGACCGCGCACGCCGAGGACGATCAGGTCCATCTTGTTCACGAGGGCGTATTTCGTGATCTCCTCATGGGCATGGCCCGCCAAGAGGCTCGTTTTCGGTTTGCACCAGGCGCGGGCGTCCTCCGGCACGAGGTTTTCCAGGGTGTCTTTGATCTGGAGCCGCAGGTCTTCAGTCAGGCCCTCTTCCACGTCGGCCTCGGTTTTGGCGATATGTTCGTAGACCGGCGGTTCGATGACATGGACGAGATGCAGTTCGCTTTCGAACTCCTGGGCGAGACTCAGGGCATACTCGAACGCGAGGTCGGAATAGGGCGAGAAATCACATCCCACCAGGATCCGCTTCAACGGTACGGAGGCCGCGGTCAGCGCCTCGGCGCCCCTCTCCGGTCCGCGCACGGCCAGCAGCGGGCACGGCAAGGTGTGCATCAGGCGCTCCGTGACCGAACCGAGAAGCATGCGTTTGAGCCCGGAGCGTCCGTGTGTGGCCACCACGGCCAGGTCGGCCTCCTTTTCGGCGGCGAGGCGGGAGAGTTCATCGGCGGTGTGCCCGACGGTGACAAACGGCTCCCAGACGATGGGGGCGTCTCCGATCAACCGATTGAGATATTCATAGGCGTAGTCGGTGATCCGGCGCTCGTGGAGAAGCGGGTCGGCCATGCCCTCCCCGTACATGGTGGCCGCGGGCAGATCGATGACGTGGCTGACGTAGAGTTTGGCCTTGTACTCCTTGGCGAGCGCCATGCTGTAAGCCAGGGCCTGGTTCGAGAAATCGGAGAAATCGATGCCGCACAAAATTTTCTTCAGGAGAATACGCATGCTCTTCCACCTCTTGAGTGTTGAATAAAAAAATGATCCGTTTTCCGGCCTTCCCTGCGCGCCGGCGCAAAACCGTTTGAGCGGGCCTTGAAGGGAGTCCCCCGGAGCTGCAGGGGTGCCCGATCCTCCCGATGACGGGGAGCCGGCTCGGAAGGGGGCCGGCTCCCTGCGGCATCATGGTGTCACGGTTCGTGGTACACTGGTTTGCCCATTTCGGCAAAGGTGAAGTTGTAGAAGACGTTGTAGCCGTTGTAGTCCAGCACCCGCAGGTCGTCGGTCTGCTTCAGGTCGCCCATCACAACGGCGTAATGGTTGCCGTATTTTTTCTTGACGGTTTCAAGCGGCAGTTCACACGCAATGAATTTGTTGATTCCTTTGGATGCCAACTTTTGAACCAGTTTCTCGTCCTTGAATGAATCGTAAGTGGTGAGGATCAGAATGGGGCCCGTGCCCGTAAAAATAAGCCCTGCCTTCATGGTGCACCTCCTTCCCGGTTGCGGGGGTCAGCCTGACTGAACCCGCCGATGGTCCGCAACAAAAGGCAAACCCCCGGATGTCGAATGCCAGAGCAGGTGAGATCCTCTTATGGCGCCCCGGGCCTACGGGCCGCGGCGGCCACAGGCAGACCTGCATATTCCGGTTCGGCCGCGGCAGGCCGGGCCGGAGTCCATACGGAAACTCCAATTCCGATCATTCCGAGAAAGGCTTAAAAAAATTACAGCATAAGCCCCGGTTCTTTTCAAGCTCTTTTTGGCGCCGGGAGAGGGCTCGACCGGGTGAGGATTCCGCCGGGCGCATTCGGCGATTCCTTGAAGCCGCGGCTTTTTTAGGTTAACCTGGATTCGATCCGGAAAAGGTTTGTTCGCCGGTCCCGGCATCGACCCGCACCATCGCCGGGCGGCGGTCTGCCAGCCGCCTTTGCACAAGCGCTTCATATCCTTGAGTTTCATGAACCGGGAGCCGCTCCGAAGGGGTGGGACTGAGCACCCGCAGGGTGTGAAGAAACCGGGACCCGCCCCGAGGGGGTGGGACTGAGCACCCGCAGGGTGTGAAGAAACCGGGACCCGCCCCGAGGGGGTGGGACTGAGCACCCGCAGGGTGTGAAGAAATCTCTTCCTTTCCGGGGGGCTTCGACCCGCCAGGAGAAGGGTGGATGGAAGTGCGCACGCCGGCCGTGCTGAAGGATATTTGGGAATGGACATTATGGAGCTTTTAAGGGGGCGAGGAGAGAGTCATGTTGAAAGACAAGGATAGGGATCTGGACGAGATGGAAGAGGAAACCACCGAGGCATTCGATTACGCGGACAGGGATGACCGGAGCAGAATGGGGCCGGCAGGATCCTCCCCGGGCGGGTCTCTGCTCAAGCCCATCCTGATCGCCGCAGTGGGGCTGATGCTGCTGATCATCGTGCTTCTGGTCCTGAGCAGCCGCGGGCGGAACGACATCAAGCTCGAGGAAAAGGTGGCGGCCCTGGAGGCGAAGATCGCCCAGATGGAGGGGCAGACGGGCAAGTGGACCGGGCTTTCGGACCGGCTTGCCGCGCTCGAGCAGGAGCAGGCCTCGGTGAAGGATTTTGTTTCCCAGCTGAACCGGAACCAGCAGGACATCGGTTCGCAGCTGCAGGGCCTCGCGCGAGAGGTCGAATCAGCCTCCCGTCAGGCTGCCCGGCCTGCAGCCCCAAAGGCGGCCGCCAAACCGGCCCCGGCTCCCAAGGCGGCTGCCAAGCCTGCCGCCACGGCGTCCTCCCGCGTCTATACGGTCGAGCCGGGGGACACCCTTTACCGTATCGGCCTGAAACACAACCTGAGCGTCGACAAGCTGCGGCAGCTCAACGGTCTGACGGCGCAGGACGTCATCCAGCCGGGGCAGAAGCTGAAGGTGTCGCCTTAGACCGGGTCCAGACCGGCGGGGGGCTTGCTTGCCGCCGCCGGCGCCCGGAATCCCGATGGGCTCCCATCCGGAAAGGGCCGTTTTAGCCGGCTTCTTCTGCCCTTATGCGAAAGCGGCCCTTCCCGCCGAATTCGGCGTCGTTTCGTTTCAGTCGAGGTGCTTGCTGAAACGGCCGACCGCCGCCGCGAAGACAGCTGTGCCCAGAAGCGCCAGCGCGGCGAATTGGGGCCAAAGCGTCTCGAAGCCGGTCCCCTTGAGGAAGATGCCGCGGATGATGACCAGGAAATGCCTGAGCGGGTTCAGGTGGGTGAACCACTGCACGGGCAGGGGCATGTTCGAGATGGGGAAGACGAACCCGCTCAGCATGAAGAACGGGACCATGAAGAAGAAGGTGGTCATCATGGCCTGCTGCTGAGTGGTGGAGATGGTAGAGATGAAAAGCCCGATCCCGAGCGTGCTCAGGAGAAAGAGGCAGGTGGCGCCGAAGAGCAGGGGCGCGCTCCCGACCATGGGGACCTCGAACCACCACACGGCGAAGATCGTGACCCCCAGCATCTGGGCCTGGGCGATCAGGATGTAGGGGATGGTCTTGCCGAGGATCCACTCGGAGGAGGTCAGCGGGGTGACGATCAACTGCTCCATCGTGCCGGCCTCCCGCTCGCGGATGATGGCCATCGAGGTGAAAAGCAGGGTCAAGAGCATGATCAGGAAGGCCACGATGCCGGGGACATAGAAGTATTGGCTGTCGAGGTTCGGGTTGTACCAGGTGCGGATGCGCCCGTCGATCCGGCCGTATTCGAGGTGCTGTGGGTAGAGCTCCCGGACGAAGCGGTCGTTCAGCCCCTGGAGGGCGGTGAGGGTGTGGGAGATGCGCACCGAGGCCATGTTGCTCATGCTGCCGTCGACGAGGATCTGCACATCGGCCGTCCGGCCCGAGCGGAGCGTCGCGCTGAAATCCGGCGGGATGACCACCGCCATGTCGACGCGCCGTTCGAGCAGGGCCTGCTCCAGTCCCCGGGTGTCGTCCGGAAAGAGGAGGATGCGGAAGGTCTCGTTGGCATCGTAGGCATCCTGCAGCATGCGGCTTTCGACGGTGCGGCTCTGGTCGACCAGGGCGAGGCGGATGTCCCTGACGTCCGTGCTGACGACGTAGCCGAAGAGGATCAGCTGCACGAGGGGCGTGATGATCAGCAGCGGCCGGTTCTTGCGGTCCCGGAACAGCTGGATGAATTCCTTCCTGACGAGTTCCCTGATCCGCAATCTCTTCATGTTCAGAGTCCTTCCCGTTTGAGCGCCAGGAGCGTGCCGATCCCGAGGGCGGCGAACATCCCGAGCAGCACGGCATAGCTGGTCCAGAGATGGGCCAACCCGAGTTCCCGGAGGTAGAGGCCGTTCATGATGTCGATGAAATAGGTCGCCGGCACGACCGCGGTGACCTTCTGGAGGAGCGGAGGCATGTTGACGACCGGGAAGACGAAGTCGGAGAGGAGGAGCGAAGGCAGGTAGGTCACGAGCACCGCCAGCTGGTTAGCGACGAGTTGGGACTTCGTCAGGATGGAGATCAGGAAGCCCAGGCTGAGGGCGACGCAGAGATAGACGGCCGAGGCCAGGATCATCAGCCAGAAGCTCGATTTCATGACGACGCCGAAGAGGACCTGGCCCATCAGGACCGCGATCAGGACGTCGACGAGCGCGATGAAGAAGTAGGGGGCCGCTTTTCCGAGGAGGAACTCGAGGGCGGTCACAGGCAGGGAGCGGATCGTCTCCATGGTGCCGTCTTCGTATTCCTTCGCGATCACCAGGCTCGTCAGCATGGCGCCCACGATCATGATGATGATGGCGATGATCCCCGGCACGATGAAATTCCGGCTCTCCAGGTCCTCGTTGAACCAGACCCGTACGCGGCCCTCGACCGGGATGTCGATGGGGCCCATGCCGCTGCGGTCGAGAAAGGCCTGAAGCCGGGCGAGGTTGTATCCCTGGATGAACGCCTCCGCGTAGCTCTTGGTGATGCCGGCGAAGTTGGGGTCGCTCCCGTCGATGAGGACCTGGAGCGGCGCCTGGCGATCGGCCCGGAGCTCCGCGCTCCAGCCGGGCGGGATCACGATTCCGAGGGTGGTCCGCCCTGCATCGAGTTCGGCCGCGAGGTCCTCGCTGCGAGGGAGGTGCGCCACGACGCGGAAGGCGACCGTGGCGTCGAGGCGCTGGATCAGGTCGCGGGAAAGCGGCGTCCGGTCGTAGTCGACGACCATCGTGCGCACGTTTTCGACGTCGAGGCTGAGGGCGTAGCC
Source organism: Desulfatiglans anilini DSM 4660 (assembly GCF_000422285.1). Classification (NCBI taxonomy): domain Bacteria; kingdom Pseudomonadati; phylum Thermodesulfobacteriota; class Desulfobacteria; order Desulfatiglandales; family Desulfatiglandaceae; genus Desulfatiglans; species Desulfatiglans anilini. The sequence goes on along the minus strand of NZ_AULM01000012.1, from coordinate 93,001 downwards.
GAAGATCAGGATCAGGAGCAGGGGGATGGCGAAGGCCAGGTAGAGGCTGCGGAAGTCCCGTATCAGGTGATAGTATTCCTTGCGGGCGATGGCCCTGGCGGCGGCGGGCCTCATGGACGCCTCCTCCGCATCAGGGCCACGAAGGCCTCGTTCAGTCCTCCTCCGCCCTCCGGCAGGTGCTCGGCGATAATGGCGGCCGGGGAGCCCTCCGCGACGATCACCCCGTCGTGGATCATGACGATCCGTCCGCAGTGTTCGGCCTCGTCCATGTAGTGGGTCGTGACGAAGACCGTCACGCCGCCCTCCGCCAGCTCCCGGATGAACTCCCAGAAGCGGCGGCGGGTGAGAGGGTCGACCCCGGAGGTCGGCTCGTCCAGGAACAGCACGGCGGGCTGGTGGAGGAGGGCGCATCCGAGGGCGAGCCGCTGCCGGAGGCCGGGGGGCAGGTCGCGGGTCAAGCGGTTGCGGGCGTCCTCAAGGCGGGTCATGGCGAGGGTCCGGTCGATCTTCTCGGGCCAGCTTTGCACCGGCACGTTGTAGATGCCGAGATAGAAGCGGATGTTCTCGAAGGGCGTCAAGTCCTCGTAGAGCGAGAACCGCTGGGACATGTATCCGATGTGCTCCTTGATCCGCTCGGACTCGGTGAAGAGGTCGTATCCGGCGACGTGCCCCTCGCCGGAGGTGGGCCGGATGATGCCGCATAGCATGCGGATCGTCGTCGATTTGCCGGCGCCGTTCGGGCCGAGGAGTCCAAAGATCTCGCCCCGCTTGACGGAGAAGGATATGCCGGCGACGGCCGTGAAGGCCCCGAAGCGTTTGACGAGATCCTTGACGCGGACCGCATCAGTGTTCGAATTGGCCATGTTCAGGACCCTCGTCGATATCCCGGATGCGGTGGATGATCGCGGATTCGAGGTCGGCAAAGCCTTCGTACAGGGTGTCCGGGGCGGCCTCGGCGAGGATGCGCGAGCGGTGCATGAGGAGGATGCGGTCGCACTTCCTCGCCTCGTCGAGGTAGGCGGTCGAGACTACGACGGTCATGCCCTGGGCGCGTCTTTCCGTGAGGATTTCCCAGAATTCCATCCGGGAGACGGGGTCGACCCCGTTGGTCGGCTCGTCGAGGATGAGGACCTCCGGCTCGTGGACGAGGACGCAGGCCAGTCCGAGCTTCTGTTTCATGCCGCCCGAAAGGTGCCGGGCCTGACGTTCGACGAAGGACAGAAGGTTCGAGAACCCGAGGAGGCTTTCGCGCTTCGAGGCGCGAAGACGCCCGGGGATGCCGTAGATGTCCATGAAGAAGTCGAGGTTTTCCTCCACGGTGAGGTCCTGATAGAGTCCAAAGCGCTGCGGCATGTAGCCGATCAGCCGCTTGACCCGGTTCCGCTCGCGGACGGCGTCGAATCCGCCGATGACGATCCGTCCCGTGTCGGGTTTGAGCATCGTGGCCATCATGCGCAGGAGCGTGGTCTTTCCGGCCCCGTCCGACCCGACGAGGCCGAAGACGATCCCCCGCTCGATCGTAAAATCGGCCGCCGAGACCGCCTCCTCGGCGCCGTAGCGCTTCGACACGCCCTGGACCTCGATCATCGGCGCCGGCCGGGCGGGCTTGTCCTCACCCGCGGGGTGTTCATTCGAGCCAGGCATCGGCCGGCATTCCTGGTTTCAGTTCGAGGTCCGGGTTCGGGAGGGAGATCTTGACGAGGTAGACGAGTTTGACTCGTTCCTTGTGGGTCTGAATGATCTTGGGGGTGAACTCCGCCTCGGGCGAGATGTAGCTCACCGTCCCCCGATACTCCTTTGCCGGGAAGGTGTCCGTTTTGACGACGGCGTTCTGTCCGGGCTTGACGCGGCCGATCTCCGTCTCGCCGACGAAGATCTTGAGCTTGACCAGATGGAGGTCGGCGATCGAGAGGACCTCCCGGGTCGGTGTGATCACCTCGCCCGGTTCGACGTTGCGGCTGGTGACGATGGCGTCGAACGGGGCCTCGAGGACCGTGTAGCCGCTTTCGGTTCGGGCGAGGCGGAGCGCCGCCTCCGCCGCCTGGACGCGGGCCCGTGCGACGTCGAGGGCCGCGCGGGCGGCATCGACCTTTTTCAGGTTGCCCCGCGCCTCCTCGAGGGCCGCGCGGCCCTCGGAAAGCCGGGCCGCGGCCGCCTTGATCGACTCCTTGCGGAACCCTTCGCGCGAGAGGTCGGAGGCCGCCTTGGCCCTTTCGTATTCGCGCAGAGCGGTCTCATGCCGCAGGGCGTAGGCCTCCATCTCGGCGGCCGAGACGACCTTCCGCTCGAAGAGCTTTTCGTAGCGTTCCTTGTCCCTGCGCGCCTCTTCCAGGGTCGCCTGTGCGGCGAGAAGAGCCTGCTCGGCCCGATGGACCTCCTGCTTGCGGTATCCGGCCGTCAGCTCCTCGAGGTTGGCCTCGAGCGACCGGACGGCCGCTTCGGCTCGGGCCACCGCCGCCGGCGCGGCAATCTCGACCGCCGCCAGCTGGACCTCGGCCTCGGCGGCGGCGTGGACGGTCTGCTCGAGGTCGGCGGCGGCCTTCTGGACCCGGGCCTCGTAGGTCGTGGGGTCGAGACGGGCGAGGACCTGATCCTTCCGGATGGCCTGGCCTTCGTCCACCAGCACTTCCTGGACCCGGCCGCTGACCTGGAAGGCGATGTTGGATTCGATGCTCTCGATGGTCCCGGAGTAATACCGCTCCGCCGTCTTCTCGCGCCGCTGTCCGAGATAGACCAGCAGGCCTACCCCGAGGAGCAGGATGACGAAAACAATCAATATGAGGCGTTTTTTCAATGTTTCGTCCGTCCTTCAGGCTGGTTGCCGGGTGTTCGCGCGGAGGCCCCCTGCGCCGGTTGGTCATGGGGCCCGCTTTCTGCGGCGGGACAAGGGTGCGCCCGATCCGGACCGAAAAGGGGCCTCCAACCGTTTCAATCGCTTGAGGAAAACACCGCTCTCAAAGGGAAAATTAAGACAGTAGCGCTTTATACCACCGGGAGGGCGAGCCGATCAAGCCGCAATCGCATCACACCTTCAAGCCTCTCATGGCTTACGGCATGATAATCTCCGGCCCCGAAAGAGGGTTTATTGCCTTTGCTCCTATTGCCTTAACAGCCTTGAGCAGAATATCATCGGCTGCCACGAACAGCATCTCTTCAATTGGTTCCCTCCTCCCGATGAAAAAATTTGACCAACGCCGAGGTATCAAAAAATAGAATCATATCCGGTCCTCACGCAGTAGCTCTCACACACCTTGCGCGCATTCACGACCAGATCCAGGCTGACGAGCAGGGTAGGCAGGGTCCTGCTCATGCGCTTTCCCAAGGCCGGTGCGATCCTTCTGATGTGCTCGAATGGTAATCCGACCCTGGTGATTTTTAAACCGCTTATTATGTTCATTTTTTGAGCGACTCTCATAACGGCGAGCGGCGGTTGAAAGCTTCGCAGATCCTGATACAATGGGTGTGAAGCACGGGTTTGCGGAGGGCGCCGGCGCATTCGCCGGAGGGCCACCGGATGGGATGGCATGGGGGGCCGAGGCCGGCAGGGCCGAAGGTTTGAAGGAAAAAAGACGGCGGAGGCCCCATGGGCGCGGGGCCGCTTTGAATAGCCGGAGGCGGCGCCCTGGAAGGAGGGCCGGATGCAGATAGGGATGATCGGATTGGGGCGGATGGGGATGAACATGGCCCGGAGGCTCATCCGGGGCGGGCACGAGGTGGTGGCCTACAACCGGACCCGGGAGAAGACGGAGCGGTTGGCGGCCGAGGGAGCCGGGGCGGCGTTCAGTCTGGAAGAGCTTGTGAAGAAGCTCGCAGCGCCGCGTGCGGTCTGGCTCATGCTGCCTGCCGGCGCCACGGTGGACGAGCACCTGACGCGGCTGGCCGGGATCCTATCCCGCGGGGACATGGTCATCGACGGCGGGAATACCTATTATAAAGACGACGTGCGCCGCGCCGAACTCCTGGCCCCGAAGGGGATCCACTACGTGGACGTCGGGGTGAGCGGCGGGGTGTGGGGCCTCGAAGCCGGATACTGCCTGATGGTAGGGGGCGGGAAGCGCGTTTATGACATCCTGGAACCGGTTTTCCGGTCGCTCGCGCCGGCGGAGGGCGTCCTGCACTGCGGCGCGACGGGCGCGGGGCATTTTTTGAAGATGGTCCACAACGGGATCGAATACGGGATGATGCAGGCCTATGCCGAGGGGTTCGGGATCCTGGACGCCTCCGCCTACTCCGATGACCTGGATTACGCGAAGGTGGCGCACCTGTGGAACCAGGGGAGCGTCATCCGCTCCTGGCTTCTCGAACTCGCCGAGGGGATGTTTTCGAGGAGCGCGCGTCTGGCCGACATCGGCGCCTTCGTCGAGGATTCGGGGGAGGGCCGGTGGACGGCGCTTCAGGCCGTCGAGAGCGGGGTGCCGGCCCCCGTGCTGACCTTGTCGCTGATGAGCCGCTTCCGCAGCCGCGTGGACGACAATTTTTCGGACAAGGTGGTGGCGGCGCTCCGGCGCGAGTTCGGGGGGCACGCCGTCCGGAAGACGACGGAGTCGATCTGAGCTTTCTTGTCCACAAACGGGCGTGCCTGCAGCGGCTCGCCGCCGCCTGCGCCGAAGGACCCTGTGCCCTGCGGCGTGGTCAGCGGCTGAGTTCGTCTGAGGCTTGCGGTCATCAGCCGCGCGCGCCTGCAACGGCTCACCCGGCGGATTGAGCGTGATGAATGCACCTATCACGTCATCAGCCGCGCGCGCCTGCAACGGCTCACCGCCAAGGGTACCGAAGAGGGCTGTGCCGTGCGGCATGCTCAGCGGCTGGATTTTCTGAGGCCTCCCGTCAGCAACCGAGTGCGCCTGGTCCGGCTCCCGTCGAGGATGCAGAGGAGGCTTGTTCGGCGGCGCGCGTCGCGGCTGATCGGCTTGCGCCGCCGAACCAGCGGATGTGTTTGTCCGGGCGGGTCGTCCAAGCGCTCGAACGCGGCGTGGTCTTCGAGCCGCCGAAAAGCCCGATTCGGAAGGAGAGGTTGCAAACGTCATGAAATCGTTTCTACAGGGTTTCACCTACCATGCAAAGGGGCTGAGCCTGGCCTTCAGGCGGCCGCGGCTCCTGTTCTGGGGCATTCTGCGGCTGGCGGTGGTGCTGCTCCTGACCGTGGCGGCCTCGGCGCTGGTCCTCGTCTATCATCAGGAGATCCTCAACGCGGTGTGGACGCGGCCCGAAAGCCGCTGGATCCTCTGGCTCTGGGTGCTGCTCTCGTGGCTCCTGTCCCTGTTCCTGATGGGGGTGGCCGCCGTGCTTTCCTATCTGGTGGCCCAGATCGTCTTTGCCGTGCTCGTCATGGACTACATGTCCCGCATCACCGAAAAGATCGTAACCGGCCATGTAGAGGAGCCGAGCGGGGGCCTTCTGAAGGTTCTCCTCTATCTGATCGGGCAGGAGATCCCGCGGGCCGTGCTGCCGGTAGCGGGGTCGCTGATCCTGATGGTCTTCGGCTGGCTGCTGCCCTTCGGACCCTTGTGGGTGCTCCTTTCATCGGCCGCGGCGGTGTGCTTTCTGGCCTGGGACAACACGGATCTCGTCCCGGCGCGCCGGCTGCTGCCCTTCGGCGAGCGTTTCGGGCTCTTCAAGAAAAACCTGCTCTTTCACCTGGGTTTCGGGCTCCCTTTCCTGGTGCCCGCCGTGAACATCTTTCTCCTCTCCTTCGCCCCGGTGGGCGCCACCCTCTATGCCCTGGATCGGATGGGGAAGGCGCCGGGCACGGGGGATGGGGCGGCTTGATCCAATTTGTCCTTGACTAACCCCGGCGGGTCTGCTTTATACTTCGAACCTGATCGATCAGCGGGGTCAACCGCCGCCGATGGATCGTCTCCGGTCCTCGATTGCGGGGGCAGGACCGGGATGAACGCCCCCCCACGACGTATACGCCTCCGGCCCCGGGAGGATCCACCGAACACCGGATAACGCTGCGCCGCGGCCCGGTCCGGTTTCTCTGAACCCGATGCCGATCTCTTGCCGATCCCATGCAAACCTGGTCTGACGAACGGTGTTACTGGCTGGGGCTTTATTTGATACCCGGGCTGGGGAACAGGACCTTCAAACGCCTGATCGATACGTTCGGGGACCCGCGCGGGGTCTTCAATGCCGATCCGGAGAATCTCCTCCGGGTGGTGGGGATCAGGCAGGAGGCGGTCCGGTCGATCGCGCGCCGCGAGCCCGCGGTGGATCCGGTCCAAGAGCTGGAGGCCGCGGAGCGGTGCGGGGTCCGCATCCTGACCTACGGGGACCGGGATTATCCGCACGAACTGCGGGAGATCCACGCACCGCCCATGGTGCTCTATGTCAGGGGGCGTGTGCCGCCTCAGAATGGGACGCCGGTGGCCGTGGTCGGCTCGCGCAACGCCAGCCACTACGGGTTGAATGTGGCCGAACGGCTCGGCCGGGGCCTTGGCCGGGGCGGCGTGGCGGTGGTCAGCGGCATGGCCCGCGGGATCGACACCGCAGCGCACTGGGGCTGCCTCGATGCGGGGGGTTACACCGTCGCGGTCTTGGGCACCGGGGTCGATCAGGTCTACCCCCGGTCGAACGGCCGGCTCATGGCGCGGATCCTCGAGACCGGAACGGTCCTGAGCGAGTTCCCCATGGGAACGCTGCCGGAGCCCCGCAACTTCCCGATCCGCAATCGCCTGATCAGCGGTTTGAGCCGGGGGGTGGTCGTGGTGGAGGCCACACGCAAAAGCGGATCCCTCATCACCGCCGCCCAGGCCCTCGAACAGGGGCGGGAGGTCTTTGCCGTGCCCGGGAGCGTCGATTCCATCAAGAGTGCGGGCACGCACTTTCTGCTGAAGCAGGGGGCGAGGCTCGTCGAGGGTACGGAAGACATCCTCGAGGAGTTGGCGATTCGGCCGCGCGTGGAGACGGGCGTCGGGAAACCGGCTGCTTCGCCCGAGGCCCCGGATGGGGTGGAGGGAGTGGTCTTTCGAGCGCTGGATGTCTACCCGCTGCATATCGACGAGGTCGTCCGCAAGACCCGCCTGCCTGCGGGGGATGTCCTCGGGGCGTTGATGACCCTGGAACTGAAGGGCCTCGTAAAGGCCCTGCCCGGCAGATCGTATGTGCGGTCCGCTTGACAGGCGGTTGAAAAAGCCTCCGTACATGGAATTCTTCATCACGCTCTCAAGCGGGGAGGAGGCGGGCACTCCGGGCCACTCGAGTCGGTCGGCTGCGTCTCCTTTGCCCGAGCGGGGGAGGTGGAAGGGTAAAGGGTCCGCGCGTTCTCCGATTCCCCTCCGGCCAGGACGTTGCCCCCGAGCATGGCGCAATGGAACCACAGAAACGGCGGGATCCCTCCGGCGTGATTTTTCCCAATAGCAGGTTATACTCAAACTTATGCCTAAAAATCTTCTGATCGTCGAATCGCCTGCAAAGGCCAAAACCATTCAAAAATATCTCGGTCCAGACTTCGAGATCAAGGCCTCGGTAGGGCACGTGAAGGATCTGCCCGTCAACCGGCTCGGGGTCGATGTCCAGCGGAACTTCAGGCCCGAGTACGTCACCATCAAAGGCAAAGAGCGGGTCCTGAAGGAGCTCAAACAGGCCGGCCGGAAGGCCGAAACGGTCTATCTCGCCCCCGACCCCGACCGCGAGGGGGAGGCGATCGCCTGGCACATCGCCGAGGAACTGCGAAACGGCGGCCCGGCCATCGTGCGGGTGCTTTTCAACGAGTTGACGGCCGGCGCCATCCGCGAGGCGGTCGCATCGCCCCGGGAGCTTGACCGCCACAAGTTCGAATCGCAGCAGGCGCGGCGCGTTCTGGACCGTCTGGTCGGGTACCAGATCTCCCCCATGCTCTGGACCAAGGTGAAGCGGGGCCTGAGCGCCGGCCGGGTGCAGTCGGTCGCCGTCCGGATGATCTGCGACCGGGAGCGTGAGATCTTCGCCTTCGAGCAGCAGGAGTACTGGTCGTTGACCGCGCATCTGGACGCGGACCGGCCGCCGCGCTTCAAGGCGCGCCTGGTCGCCTTCGACGGCAGGAAGTGCGACTTGAAGACAGGGGCGGAAACCGATGCGGTCATCGAGGCGGTCCGGGACGAACCCTTCAAGGTGCGGAAGGTCACGAAAAAGAAGACGAAAAAGAGTCCTCCGCCGCCTTTCACGACGAGCCTTCTGCAGCAGGAGGCCAGCAAGAAGCTCGGTTTTTCGGCCAAGAGGACCATGTCCGTCGCGCAGAACCTCTACGAAGGGGTGGCGCTCGGCTCCGAGGGCCAGGTCGGTCTGATCACGTACATGCGGACCGACTCCTTCCGCCTCTCGAACGAGGCCCTGACGGCGGTGCGGGAGCGGATCCTCACGGACTTCGGGGCGGATTTCCTGCCGAAGAAGCCGAACCAGTACCGCAGTCCCAAGGGGGCGCAGGAGGCCCACGAGGCCGTCCGTCCGACGGACGTCCACCTGGCGCCGGACAGCCTCAAACCCTATCTGACAAAGGATCAGGCGGCCCTCTACACGCTGATTTGGAAGCGCTTCCTGGCCTGCCAGATGAACCCGGCGGTGCTCGACCAGACCCAGATCGAGGTGGAGGCCGGAAAGGGCCTTTTCCGGGCCTCCGGGGCGGTCATCGCCTTCAAGGGGTTCATGGCGGCCTATGACGAGCCGGCTTCATCGAGGGCGGTGGAGCTTGAGAAGGAAACCAAGGAAGAGGAGGCGCTCCTGCCCGAACTGAAGGAGGGCGACCCGCTTGCGCTCATCAAGCTCGAGCCCGCGCAGCACTTCACACAGCCGCCGCCCCGCTTTACGGAGGCGACCCTGATCAAGGCGCTCGAGGAGAACGGGATCGGCCGCCCGTCGACCTATGCCTCCATCCTGGCCAACATCAGCGACCGCGAATACGTGGTCCTCGAAAAGAAGCGCTTCAGGCCGACGGAGCTGGGCTTTCTCGTGACGGACCTCCTGATGGCGAGTTTTCCGGACATCCTGGACCCCGCATTCACTGCGCAGATGGAGACGCGGCTCGACATGATCGAGCACGGCGAGGCGCAGTGGACGGAGGTCATCCGGGACTTCTACCGCGTCTTCAAGGAGGAGCTCGACCGGGCGCAGTCGAGGCTCAAGGGCGAAGTCCCGACGGGGCTTTCCTGCCCGAAATGCGGCCGGCCGATGGTCTTGAAATCGGGGAAGAACGGCATCTTTCTGGCCTGTTCGGGCTACCCCGACTGTCGCGAGACGGCCGATTTCACCCGGGACGAAAAGGGCCGCATCATCGTGTCGGCCGTCCCGGTGGTGCCGGAGGACCTGGGCCCCTGCGAGCTATGCGGGCGCCCGATGGTGCTGAAGACCGGTCGCTACGGGCCGTTCCTCGCCTGCTCGGGTTATCCCGAATGCAAGAACACCGCCCCCATCGGCGGCGAGGAGGACAAGACGGCTGCCTCGCGGCCTGCGGGCATCCCCTGCCGTGAGTGCGGAGCGCGGATGTTCGTCAAGACCAACCGCTCGGGGCAGCGTTTCCTGGGCTGCGAACGTTATCCAGAGTGCAAGCACACCGAACCCTACCGGACGGGCGTCGCCTGCCCGGAAGAGGGCTGCGGCGGCACCCTGGTGGAGAAGTTCACGAAGAAGGGAAAGCCCTTTTACGCCTGCGACCGCTTCCCGGAATGCCGCTTCGTGATGTGGGACGAGCCCTACGACGGCGAGTGTCCGGAGTGCGGCACACGGGTCCTCGCCATCCGGCGCGGCAAGGGCGGCGAGGCCAAGCTCGTCTGCCGGAAGCGGGGCTGCAGATTTTCGAGGCCGCTCCAGTCAGGCGAAGATCCCTCTCAGACGGAAGAACCCCCGAACGCCTAGCCGGTTTCCATCCGGAAATGGTCTTTTTGGCCAATCTCGGCGTCAATCTGCACGTTTGCTTGTGCGGCGACCTGCAGGTCGCCTCCGCACAAACGCTTGATTTCCTTGATATTGGCCAAAAATCCTCATTTCCGGATTGGAAACCGGTTTGTAACGGAAATGGTCTTTTTGGCCAATCTCGGCGTCAATCTGCACGTTTGCTTGTGCGGCGACCTGCAGGTCGCCTCCGCGCAAACGCTTGATTTTCTTGATATTGGCCAAAAATCCTCATTTCCGGATGGAAGCCAGTTCACCGGTCCAGAGGTTTTTTCTTGTCATCGGACGGTGAGAGCGCTCCTTCCACGGCCGCCTCGACCGCTTCCCTGCATTGTGGAAACGCGCGTGCGATCCACTTTTCCTGTCTGAGCGCGGCCTCGCTCAGAATCCTATCCGCTTCCCCTAAAACCGCTGTTTCCTCTGCCAAAAAATATTGACTTTGCCATACGCGTATGTTACCTTCGCAAAAAATGAATGATAGTTCATTCATCTTTTTGGATGTGTTTAGGCATAACCTTCTAGAATATCAAGTGTTTTTGGCATGGTCAAGCGTTTGGAATCGTTAGCGGACGTCTAAAGGAGGTCGTTTTATGGACAAGAGGATCAGGAAGGCCGGAGTGCTGGGGGCGGGCGTGATGGGCGCCACCATAGCCGCGCAGTTGGCCAACGTCGGTATCGAGACGATCCTTCTCGATATCGTGCCCCCGAAGCTGGGAGACGATGACCGGAAAAAGGGACTGACGGAACAGAGCAAGGCGTTTCGGAATAAATTCAGCAACAACGGCATTACCACGGCCCTCAAAGCGAAACCGGCCTCCTTCTACATCCCCGAAAACGCCGCGTTGATCGCGGCGGGGAACCTCGATGACGATCTCGGAAAGCTCGCCGATGTCGACTGGATCATCGAAGTCGTGGTGGAGCGCCTGGACATCAAGCGGTCCGTCTTCGAAAAGCTGGAGACCATTCTGAAGCCCGGGATCCTGGTGACCTCCAACACCTCCGGGATCTCCGCCGCGGCGATGTGCGAGGGGCGCTCGGAGACCTTCAAACAGCACTTCGCGATCACCCACTTCTTCAATCCCCCCCGCTACATGAAGCTCCTCGAGATCGTGCCCGGGCCGGACACCCTGCCGGAAGTGGTGGATCAACTCGCCGAGGTCTGCGAGAAGCTGGTGGGCAAGGGTGTGGTCTACGCCAAGGACACCCCGAACTTCATCGCCAACCGGATCGGCGTCTACAGCATGCTCTACGGCATCAGGGCCATGATGGACCTCGGGCTGAGCGTCGAGGCGGTCGACGCCCTGACGGGGCCGGTCATCGGACACCCGAAGAGCGCCTCCTTCCGGACCGCCGACCTGGTCGGGCTCGACACGCTCGTCCATGTGGCCGACAACGTTTACGACGGGGCGCCTGACGACGAGAAACGCGAGATGTTCAAGGCCCCCGGATTCATCCTGAAGATGATCGAGAAGGGCCTGCTCGGCGAGAAGACCAAGCAGGGCTTCTACAAGAAGGGGAAGGACGGGGAGGGGAAGAAGGTCATCCTTTCGATCGACTACAACACCCTCGATTACACCCCGCAGCAGAAGGTGAAGTTCGCCTCCCTCGAGGCCGCCAAGAACGCCGGCGGCACCGGGCAGAAGATCAAGGCCCTTTACTACGCGGACGACCCGGCCGGCCAGTACACCTTCCGGACCACGACCGAAACCCTGATCTACTCGGCCAACCGCATCCCCGAGATCGCGGATGACATCGTCAACGTCGACAATGCCATGAAGTGGGGCTTCGCCTGGAAAATGGGCCCCTTCGAGGCCTGGGACGCCCTCGGGCTCGAGAAATCCGTCGCGAAGATGAAGGCCGCCGGATACACCGTCCCCGGCTGGGTCCAGGAGATGCTCGACTCGGGCAAGACGTCCTTCTACAAGAGCGAAAACGGCAAACGCCTCTACTATGACAAGCTCTCGGGCGAGTACCGCGAGATCCCGGTCAAGCCGGGGATCATCCTGCTGCCCTCGCTCAGGGAGCGGAACAAGGTCGTCGCGGAAAACAGCGGTGCGACCCTTTACGACATGGGCGACGGGGTGGCCTGCCTGGAGTTCCACACCAAGATGAACGCCATGGGCGACGACATCATCAGCATGGTGGTCAAGTCCGCGGACATCGTCTCCGAGCAGTTCGAGGGCCTCGTGGTCGGGAACCACGGGGGGGCCTTTTCCGCCGGCGCCAATCTGCCCCTGATCCTCTTCACCGCGCAGGAGGAGGAGTGGGATGACCTCGACTGGATGATCAACACCTTCCAGCAGTCCCTGATGAAGCTCAAATACCTCGACAAGCCCGTCGTCGCCGCCCCGGCCGGCCTGGCCCTCGGCGGCGGCTGCGAGATCTGCCTCGCCTCGGACCGCGTCCGGTTCGCCGCCGAGACCTACATGGGGCTGGTGGAGGTCGGCGTGGGGCTGGTCCCGGCCGGGGGCGGCACCAAGGAGATGCTGATCCGCAACACCGACCACCTCTTCGAGGTGCCCCGGGGCGGGATCTATCCGAAGCAGATCGAGCTGATGCCGTTCATCGCGCGCGCCTTCGAGACCATCGCGACCGCGAAGGTGGCGACCTCCGGCCCCGAGGCGATCAAGCTCGGATACCTGAAGCCGACCGACAAGATGACCGTCAACCGGGATTACCTCCTCGAGGACGCCAAGAAGACGGTGCTCGCCATGAACATGGAAGGCTATCAGCCGCCGCGGCCCAGACAGGCGATCCGCGTGGCGGGCGAAAACACCTTCGCCATGATCAAGCTGGCGCTCTGGACGATGCACGAGTCCGGCTACATCACCGACCATGATGTGACGGTCTCCACGAAGGTCGGGCATATCCTGTGCGGCGGCGAGGTCCTGGCCGACACGCTGGTCAGCGAGCAGTATCTGCTGGATCTCGAACGGGAGGCCTTCCTGAGCCTGTGCGGAGACCCGAAGACCCAGGCGCGGATCCAGCACATGTTGACCACCGGCAAGCCGCTCCGGAATTGATCCTTGCAAGGAACCTTTCTGACCATCGTGATGAGGGAGGATGCAATATGATGATGAAAGAAGCTGTGATAGTAGCCGCCTGCAGGACTGCGGTTGGAAAAGCTCCCCGGGGGATCCTGAAGGACACCCGGCCTGAGTATATGGGGTGCGCCGTGCTGGGCGATCTGCTGAAGCGGGCCGGCGACCTCGATCCGAATCTGATCGACGACGTGGTGATCGGCTGCACCTTTCCGGAGGCCACCCAGGGGCTCAACCTGGGGCGCGTGCTGGTCATGTCCATGGGCTGGCCGGACCGCATCCCCGGGATGACGGTCAACCGGTTCTGCTCTTCGGGGCTGCAGGCCATCGCCATCGGCGCGGAGAAGATCATGTGCGGGTTTTCGGATGTGGTCGTGGCCGGCGGCGTCGAGAGCATGAGCCAGATCCCGATGGGGGGCAGCATGATGTACCCCAATCCGGCCCTGGTCGAGATGCGCCCGGGGGCCTTCACGGGCATGGGCCTGACCGCTGAAAACGTGGCCGAACGCTACGGGATCACACGGGATGAGCAGGACACCTTCGGCGCCATCAGCCAGCAGAAGGCCGAGGCCGCCATCAAGGCCGGGCGGTTCAAGAGCCAGATCGTGCCCCTGAAGATCAAGAAGCAGGTGCGCCTGCCCAAAGGGCGGTTCGGGTTCGAGGAGTTCATCTTCGATACGGACGAAGGCATGCGGCCGGGTACGACCAAGGAGAGCATCGCCAGTCTGAAGCCCGCTTTCAAACCCAACGGGAGCGTCACCGCCGGCAACTCGTCCCAGACCTCCGACGCCGCCGCCGCCGTGCTCCTCATGAGCAAAGAGAAGGCCAAGGAGCTGGGCCTGAAGCCCATGGCCACCTTCCGCTGGCATGCGGTCGAGGGCTGTGAACCCGAATACATGGGCGTCGGGCCGGCCGTCGCCATCCCGAAGGTCTTGAAGATCGCCGGGATGAGCGTCGACCAGATGGACCTGATCGAGCTGAACGAGGCCTTCGCCGCCCAGGCCATCTACTGCATCCGGACGCTCGGGATCAACGAAGAGATCACGAACGTCAACGGCGGGGCCATCGCGCTGGGGCACCCCCTGGGCTGCACCGGGGCGAAGCTCACGACGCAGCTGGTCTATGAGATGCAGGAGCGCAAGGCGCGCTTCGGACTGGTTTCCATGTGCATCGGCTTCGGCATGGGCGCAGCGGCCATCTTCGAGGTCGAGGATTATTGAGGCGGGCACGCCTGGAGGGGGACGGCTCGAACCGCTGTTCCATGCAGGCGATGACAAATTTGAAGATCCGATGACAGGCTGATCGATGGAAGCCCGGAAGGGGCTTTTGACGGCGGCGTGGCGGTGACGGTCCAATCAACGATTAGAAAAGGAGTTAGTGAAATGGCGGAGAAAAGGGTTTTTGCAGGCGGGGAGTTTCTCGTCACGGATGTGGCGCCGGAGGATGTCTTTACGCCGGAAGACTTCACTGAAGAACATAAGATGATCTACGAAACAGCCAAGGACTTCGTGGCCAAGGAGGTCCAGCCCCATATCGAAGCACTGGAGGAGAAGAACCACGACCTGGTTCTGAAACTGCTCAAGCAGTCCGGCGAGCTGGGTCTGCTCGGGACCGACATCCCGGAGTCGTACGGAGGGCTTGGACTCGACAAGGTCAGCACGACCGTGGTGGGCGAAGTCATGGGGACGGCCGGCTCCTTTTCGGTCGTCTACGGGGCGCACACTGGGATCGGGACGCTGCCGATCGTCTACTTCGGCAACGAGGCCCAAAAAGAGAAGTACCTCCCGCTCCTCTCCTCCGGAGAGTGGTGCGCCGCCTACTGCCTGACCGAGCCCGGCGCGGGGTCCGATGCCCTCAACGCACGCACCAAGGCCGTGCTTTCGGAAGACGGCAAGTTCTACGTCATGAACGGTGAAAAGATGTTCATCACCAACGCCGGCTGGGCCTCGAGCTTCGTGGTGTACGCCAAGGTGGACGGGGAGAAGTTCACGGGTTTCATCGTCGAAAAGGACTTCCCGGGGGTCTCCACCGGGAAGGAAGAGAAGAAGATGGGTGTGCACGGCTCTTCGACCCGTCCGGTCATCCTCGAGGATGCCCAGGTGCCGGTCGAAAACGTCCTCTACGAAGTCGGCAAGGGCCACAAGATCGCCTTCAACATCCTGAACCTCGGGCGCTGGAAACTCGGGGCGATGACGGTCGGCGGCTGCAAGGGCTGCGTCACCCAGGCGGTCAAGTATGCCAATGGGCGGGTGCAGTTCAAGGTGCCCATCAGCTCGTTCGGGATGATCAAGAGCAAGCTCGCGGAGATGGCGGTCCGGACCTTCATGAGCGAGAGCATGATGTACCGCATGGCGGGGATGTTCGACGACAAACTGGGGACCCTGGACGCCGAGGCCAAGAAGAGCGGGGCCGAAAACGCCAAGGCGATCGAGGAGTACGCGGCCGAATGTTCGATCACCAAGGTCTACGGGTCCGAATGCCTGGATTACTGCGTCGACGAGTATGTCCAGATCCTTGGCGGCTACGGGTTCTGCGCCGAGTATCCGGCCGAGCGCTACTATCGGGATTCGCGCATCAACAAGATCTGGGAGGGTACGAACGAGATCAACCGGATGCTGGTGCCCGGAACGATGATGCGCCGGGCCATGCAGGGCCGGCTTGCCCTCCTTCCCGCCGCCCAGGCGATCGCCGGGTTCCTCATGGGCTATTCGCCGCTGTCGGTGGAGCTGCCGGATACGCCGCTCGCCCAGCAGGAGCACATGGTCGGGATGGCCAAGAAGATCGCCCTCATGGTGGCCGGCGTGGCGGCGCAGAAGTTCGGGGCGAACCTGGCGAAGGAGCAGGAGATCCTTGCCAAGATCGCGGACATCGTCATCGAGATCTTCGCCATGGAGAGCGGGCTGCTGCGCGCGCTCAAGATCATCGGCAAGGAGGGCGAGGACAAGGCCCGCTATCAGATCGAGGCCGTCAAGGTTTACGTCGATGATATGATCCCCAAGATCGAGGGCTGGGCCAAACAGGTCATCGCCTATACGGAGGGCGGTGACATGCTGCGTACTCAGTTGGCCGGAATCAAGAAGCTTGCGCGCTACCAGCCCATCGACGCCGTGAGCCTCAAACGGTCGATTGCTGACCGCATCATCGAGATGGAGGCGTATCCCTTCTGATCGGTAAATTTTTTATGTTGGAAATTGTTTCGTGTTTTCTGTTAAAGTGATGTATCAAAAAGAGGGCTTGGGCCCTCTTTTTGATTTTTCCGTTTCTAGCGCGAATGCTCGAGCGGCATGGTTGCTGCGGCGGGCTGCGGCTTCTTCAAAGTCGTTTCCATGCGGAAATGGTCTTTTTGGCCAATCTCGGCGTCCAACTGCACGTTCGCTTGTGCGGCCGCCTGCAGGCCTGCTTCACGCAAGCGCTTGATTTCCTTGGTATTGACCAAACCGGGACCCGCCGCGAAGCGGTGGGACTGAGCGCGCGCAGCGTGTGAAGAAACCGGGACCCGCCGCGAAGCGCTGGGATTGAGCGCGCGCAGCGTGTGAAGAAAAACTCTCATTTCCGGATTGGGAACCGGGTTCCACCGGGAAATCATTTCCGGATGGATACCAAGTCATGGAAAGAGAGGCGGCCCAGTCGAGGCAACGCGTCGTGCGGAACCCTACGTACAGACCCAGGTGGGGATGGGCTGCACCCCAGCGGGGCGGACAGGGACTAGAGATGCCGTGAAGGAATCCCGGTGCCGCAGAGAGCGGCGCCCGAAGGACGGAAAAACGGCGGGTCGACCCGGAAGGGAATCGGGGCGGTGCCGGCGTTATTTCAAGCGATCCAGAGGAAAATGAATGTCAGAGAGAATGGAAAGATTGCGGAATTTGGGCATCAGCGCCCACATCGATTCGGGCAAGACCACGCTCACGGAGAGGATCCTCTTCTATACCCACCGGATTCATGCGATCCATGAGGTCCGCGGGAAGGACGGCGTGGGCGCCAAGATGGATTCGATGGAGCTCGAACGGGAGCGCGGCATCACCATCGCCTCGGCCGCGACGCACTGCGAGTGGAAGGGCTATCAAATCAACATCATTGACACGCCGGGGCACGTCGATTTCACGATCGAGGTCGAGCGGGCGCTGCGCGTCCTGGACGGTGCGGTCCTGATCCTGTGCGCGGTGGGCGGGGTGCAGTCCCAGTCCCTGACGGTGGACCGGCAGATGAACCGCTACCGGGTGCCGAGGATCGCCTTCATCAACAAGTGCGACCGTTCGGGCGCCAACCCGCTCCGGGTGGTGGATCAGCTGAGGACGCGGCTGAACCACAATGCGGTCCTCGTTCAGCTGCCGATCGGCGCCGAAGGGGATTTCTGCGGCGTCGTGGACCTGGTGGGCATGCGGGCCTTGTACTTCGAAGGTCCGAAAGGGGAGGAAATCCGGGTCGAAGCGATCCCGGCCGACCTGGCCGATCAGGCAGCCAGAAGGCGGGAGGAACTCCTCGATGCCGCCTCCATGTTCTCGGATGAGCTGATGGAGGCCATCTTCGAGGATCAGGTCACGGAGCCGCTCGTCATCGAGGCCCTGCGCCGCGGGACGCTCTCCCGGCAGTTGACCCCGGTCTTCGTTGGTTCGGCCTACAAGAATATCGGGGTGCAGGCCCTGCTCGACGGGGTGACCCGTTTCCTGCCGGGGCCTGCAGATATCTCGAACGAGGCCCTCGACCTCGAGGCCGGGGAGCAAACGGTGCCGCTTGAGCCCGACCCGGATGCCCCGCTCGTGGCGTTGGCGTTCAAACTGGAGGTGACGCCCTACGGTCAGTTGACCTATATGCGCATCTACCAGGGGTCGCTCGGCAAGGGGGACGACCTCGTCATCTCGCGCACCCGCAAGAAGCTCAAGGTCGGCCGGCTCGTCCGCATGCACGCGGACGAGATGGAGGACATCAGCCGGGCGGAGGCGGGCGACATCGTCGCGCTGTTCGGGATCGACTGTTTTTCGGGCGACACCTTCACGGACGGGCGCCTGAACGTGAGCATGTCGTCGATGTTCGTGCCCGAACCCGTCATCTCCCTGGCCCTGACGCCGCAGGACAACAAGAGCCAGGTGAACATGTCCAAGGCCCTGAACCGTTTCATGAAGGAGGATCCGACCTTCCGGTCCCACGTCGATCCGGAGTCCGGGGAGACGATCATCTCCGGCATGGGGGAGCTGCATCTGGACATCTACCTCGAGCGGATGAAGCGGGAGTTCAATGCCGCCGTGACGGCCGGCATGCCGCAGGTCGCCTACCGGGAGGCGGTCACCGAACGGGTCGCCTTCGACTACACCCACAAGAAGCAGACCGGCGGCGCCGGCCAGTACGGGCGTGTCGCCGGCTACCTGGCCCCGTCCGAGGAGGGGGAGTACACCTTCGTCAACGAGGTCAAGGGCGGGGCCATCCCGACCGAGTTCATCCCCGCGGTGGACAAGGGGTTTCAATCCTGCCTCAAGAAGGGCCTGCTGATCGGGTTCCCGGTCATCGGCATGACGGTCGGGGTGAACGACGGGCAGGCGCACAGCGTCGACTCCTCGGAGATGGCCTTCAGCCAGGCGGCGGTCGGCGCATTCAAGCAGGCCTACATGAAGGCGCGGCCGGTCATTCTCGAACCGATCATGAAGGTGTCCGTCGAGTGCCCCTCGGAGTATCAGGGGGGGGTCATGGCCTCCTTGAACCAGCGCCGGGGGCTCATCATGGGGTCTACGGAAGACGGGGTCTTCACCGGGGTCGAGGCCGAGGTGCCTCTGGCTGAGATGTTCGGCTACGCGACCGTGCTCCGTTCCCTGACCCAGGGCAAGGGCGAGTTCACCATGGAGTTCGCACGCTATGCGAAGCTGCCGGAGGCCCTCGCGGAGGATCTGAAAAAGCGCCTCAGGGAGAAGAAGACAAAGGGGGATAACATCTCATGAACGACTGGAATGCATCGAGTCCTGCGAAGATCCTTTCGATGTCTTCGCAGGGCGGCCTCGGCAGGGGAAACCTGGGAGCGGTGGTGGCCCGCGCGGGCGTGGGCAAGACGGCCTGCCTCATTCATATCGGTTTGAAGCGTCTCCTCGAGGGGGAGCGGGTGGTGCACATTTCCCTGAAGGAGGGCCCTGATAAGGTCTCCGCCTATTATGCGCTGATCTTCGCGGAGCTGGCCCGCACCCTCCCGCCGGACGAACAGAAGCGGCTGCAGGCCGTCATGGAAAAAAAACGGATGATCCTCGCTTACCTGAACCAGAGCTTCGATGTGGCGAGGCTTCGGGCCAACCTCGTCAATCTGAGGGATCACCTCGGCTTCAGCGCGGACCTGCTGATGATCGACGGCCTCGATTTCGAGCAGGTGAGCCGGGAGGATCTGGAGGCCTTCAAGGCCTTCGCCGCGGAGTGGGGGGTGGAGATCTGGTTCTCCGTCCTGTCCCACAGGCACCTGCACGAGACCAATGCCCGCGGCGTCCCGCAGCCGCTGGATGCGCTTGACGACTTCTTCGGCGTCATCCTCCAACTCCACCCCGAGCCGTCCGGCATCTATCTGAAGTTCTTGAAGGACCACGATGCACCTGCGGCACCCGAAGCGTCCTGGCGCCTCGATCCGAACACCTACCTCGTGCTCTCCTGATCCCGGAGGCGCGAAGCATGCGGCCGGGCGGGCGTCCGCCGGCGCCTCTATCGTCGGCAAACACGGCGGCGCCTGCGCCCGGTCCGGGAAAGAAGCGATGAAAACGGCTATCGAACTGGTTCTGGCCCTCGCGATTCTCGTGGGGGTGTATCTGCTCACCCAGCGCATCGTCATCTGGCGGCTGCAAAGGACCTGCAACCGGGTCCTGCGCGACCTCCAGGCCAAGGGCGCCTTCAGCCCGGAATCGGCCGTCCCGTTGCCCTATGCCCGTAAGAACCCGCTCCGCATCGGCGTGCGCGACTACCGCCCAAAAGCGGTGGAGATCCTCCTGATCCAGGGCAAGGTGGCCACGAACGAAGACGGCGCCTACTACCTGAGCCGCAGCATGCCCGCCGAGGCCTCGTCTGCAGGCTAACCGGCCCCGGGCCGGCGGTGAGGTTTACAAGGTTCAGGCGAAAAGGCAGCGGGGATGTGCACAGGTTCGAGCGATCGATAAACCTTGGTGTCGTCAGGAGGTGCAGGCATGGAGAAGGAAAAGCGAGGCGTCGGCAAAGGGGCGTGGCTGAAGGTCTTTTGTCCGGAGGCGCGGTGTTTGACGGAGGAGGAGATTCTGTCGATTCCGGCCGAAGAGCGGAAGGAGGCCGAGTCGGGCGCTGAAAAGGGTCTCTGGCTGGAAGTCTTCTGTCCGGAGGGTGCCTGCCTGAAGGAGGAGGAGCGGATCAATCTCCCGGTCCGCCCCGGCGCGGCGCAGAAAGAGGGGGGCGCCTGGTTGAGGCTGTTCTGCCCGGAGGGGCGCTGCCTAATAGAGGAGGAATCCGACGTTCCTTAGGGCGGCTCAGCGGGTACGGCCTCTCAGAAATAATAGCCGAAACGGTCCTGTCTTTCTCCTTACCACGGCTGACGAGCGCGTACGAGCGCGTGAACGCAGGGTCCGCTCATGCCTGATCTTCTTTGCGGTGGCACGTGTAATTCGCCTTCAGGGGAGAGGGGGTGGTCAGCTTCCGGAACAGGATGCGCTGCAGCTCCCGGTGGGTGAAGTAGGGGTCGTCATTGCGCAGGTAGGGCAGCTGAACCCTCTTTTCACGGAGGATCTCCCGTGAGAGCTCCCCGAACACGATGTCGTCTTCGTAGAGGCGCGCCTTGGCGATCCTCTGCCCGTAGGGGTTGATGATCTCGCTCCCGCCCCAGAACCGGTAGGTCTTCGGAACCTGATGGGGAAACTCCATCGACAGGCCGGCGGGTTCGCATTCCCCGAAGGTTTCCTCACCGACCCGGTTCGCGCAGATGTTGTAAATGCCGAAAATGCGCGAATAGAAGGTGTTGATGGTCTCCCAGCTTTCGATGTTGGAAAATCCCTCGCCCATCGATTCCTTGGACGAGTTGATGACCGTGATGAAGACGTCGGCCTTCTGGGTGACCCCAAGGTAGGGAAGGGACGGGTGCCAGAGGTCGTTGCAGACGTAGACGGCGAAGCAATAGCCGCCGTAGCGGAAGACCGGGACCCTTTTCCCGGAGGAGTAATATTTTCTCTCCTCGAAAACGCCGTAGTTCGGGAGATTGAGTTTGCGGTAGGCGAAGAGGAGTTCGCCGTCCACGGCGACGAGGGCGGAGTTATAGAAGTTCATCGAGGGGGATTCCTCGATGAACCCGACGACGGCGGCCGTGCCGCGCGTCGCCTCGGCGATCTGGCGGATTTCCTTCGAATCCATCCGAAGGGCGACCTTCGGGTAGTGGTGCCCCACGAAGTAGCCTGTCAGCGCGAGCTCGGGAAAGACAACCATCTCCGCACCCTGTTCGCGCCCTGCATGGATCTTTTCGATGACATCGGCCAGATTGGCCTGGACATCCAGGAGGACCGGGCTGGTCTGGCATACGGCGATGCGCATGGATTTTCACCTCCCTCTTTAGCGGGGATCAGCAGATAAAGGCCTTTCCGGTGTTCTTCAGCGTGTGGTCATCGCGCATGTAGTTCGCCTGGCTCCCGTTCCTTCGGATGGCCTCGAACCCCTCTTCGTCGTAGGGCTCCAGAGGATAATCGGGGGCGGCCTCCGAACCGGTTTCGCGGCACAGCTCGATGTGGCGCTCGAGTTTCGCGATCGAAAAGGAGATGAGCTCGCGCAGGAACCCGAAGGCATGGCGCATCTGGTGGAAGCCGTGCTGCTTCATCAGGCCGAAGCCCTTGACGGCCTCCTCCTCGGCCTTGCCGTTGGGGGCATCCTGGCTGGTCGTGCAGGCGGTCTGGATGGAGGGCAGGCCCAGCGGCCGGTTGACCTTTTCCATCAGAAGGTTCGCGACGTTGTGGGCGACCAGCCCGAGGTCTACGGCATAGTTTTTCTGGATGTTGGCGATCGAGGGCAGCCCGGCATGGACCACCGTGACCTCTGGGTTGATGAGCTGGGTCAAGGTGATTCCGAAAAGGGCCTCGGCGTGGGTCAACGTGAGCAGACCGGACATGGAGTATGGGGCGGAGAGCCCGGCCATGGGCATGGTCGACACGTAGATCGGGATCCCGGCCCGGACGGCCGCGATGAAGGGCTCGATCATGCTCTCGATCACGTTGAGGGGGCTGTTGATGATAGAAAACTGGAGGGTGAGTCCTCCCCGGGTCTCGTGGATTTCTCGGGCCTTGTCGATCCCTTCGGGGGTGACGGCGGCCACGTAGATCGGCTTCGAGCAGTGCTCGATCAAGGTCTCCATCACCGGGACCTCGGCGTTTTTGATCAGGACGCCGCGGGCCATGAAGGCCACCTCATCCGCTGCCTGGACGATCTTCGCGATTCGGACCAGGTGGTCGAAGGTGGGAGGGATGAGTTCGCCGGTCTCGTCATCGTAGACGAACGGGGCTGTTCCACCGACCCCGAAGGCATTGTCGCCGATCCAGTAGCGGTCCCGTTTCGGTGCAGACTGCAGGGCTTGCTCCACGAGCGGCGAGAGCACGTGGATGTGCCCGGAGGTTTCGTCGTAGGCTGCAAGGCCGGTGCCCTCGAAAAGGGACCTGACCTCAGGGTGGGCGCAGCGGACGCCGACTTCCTCCAGCACGCGGAGCGCGTCCTGGTGTATGCGATCGATGTATCCGTTCATAGGTAGCTGCATGTTAAGACACCTTTCTTGTCCCCGGCTGGAAACCTTCCCTTTCGGCCGATGGGCCGCCGATCAGCGCGTTTGGTCGTGCGGCGACCCGGGAGGGGGCGCCTTTCGGCAACAGCCTGGTCTTTTCGATTTTTGTTGAAAATCGTCATTCCATGCCAGGAAACATGCTCATGTTCATAGAAATTGCGGGCACGAGTATAGAGTACGTTCGATTCCGTGATGGGCATATCGTTCGGTTGAGGTATGGGTAATTTTTCGTTCAAATATGAACTCCCATTCCGAAATCCTGCTTGTCGCAAAGACGGAACAGCGGATGGCTACCGAGACCGCCCTCACACACGGACCGTCAGCCCGTCGTAGGCGAAACGCGCATTGGGCAGTGCGTCTTCGAGCACCCGATAGTCGTCATAGCCCCGGTTCCAGTACTCTTCGATGTGTACGAAGAGGACCTGGCGGGCTGCGAGGCGCCCGGCCAGCGCCAGGGTCTCCTCGAAGGTGTAAAGCGTCTGCCGGGAGATGTGCCCCGCAGGATAATGGAACCCGTGCTTCAGCCCCTCCTCGAAGATCCCGGGTTGGATGACCAGCAGATCGGCACGCTGCACCTCGGCACGCTCCTCCGGAAAGGGCTTGATGTCGCAGGGCGCATAGACGATCCGGCTGCGGGCGTTCTCGAAGACGAGCACGAACGCTGTCTGGGCGCCCCGATTGACCGGGATCGCCGTCACGAGCAAACCGCCGATCCGGGCCGTTCCATCGAAGACGGACCGTTCAACGTAGCCCTGCCTCTCGTAAAAATCGATCAGCGGTCCGTATATGGACCGGATCTCACGGATGCGCTCGTCCAAGACGGCGGGGAGATGCAGGCGGATCCGCTTCTCGGGGTAGGCTTCCCAGGACCGGAAATCGAGCGCCATCTGCTCCACGACTCGGAACCCTTCCACGTGATCGGGGTCGAGGTGGGTAAAGAGCAGATGGTCGATCCGATTGAGCCCACACCGGTTGATCTGCTCGCAGATCTCGGCCGGGGTGTCGATCAGGACGTGTTCATCGTGGATGAAGGCCGAAGGCCCCGTTCGCCGGTATCGTCCCCCTTTATGCCGCGCTTCGCTGCAGACCCCGCATTCGCAAAGGGGCTTGGGGATGCCCATGCATCCCCCTGATCCGAGAATGGTCATCTCCATCGTTTTGTCCACTGATGTCTTTGCATGCGTGCGGTTTGCGGAGCCGCGGGCCGCCGATGCCTCGCATTCGAACAGCCGCCGAGGCCGGGGAATCCCTTTTGCAGGAGGTGCTCCCCGGCGGAGGCGGCTTCGGTCGGGAGGCTCCGAGAGCGGCTCCGTGCGCCGCAGCCGGGAGCGTTGAAAGATGGCTTGTGCGGCAGGAAAGGTCCAACAGCAGACCCATCTCTGGAAAGAGACGCCCCCCCGTGCGGCGCAAACCCGTGATCAGCTCCAGGGAAAGGGGCTGTGCGATACCGGGTGCAGTTCGCCTTTCCGGTAGCGGTCGAACCGGAAGGGCTTCAGCAGGGCCTGCTCCTCTCCCAGCACTTCGTTGGCGACCAGTTCACCGACGCCGATCATCTTGTAGCCGTGGTTGGAGTCGAGGATCATGTAGCAATTGTCTTTGAAGCGGTCGAAGATGGGGAAGTTATCAGGTGTGAAGCACCCCAGTCCGCCGGAGGGCTCGTTCTTATAGTCCCGGTAGCGGTCTTCGTAGCGCTTCTGACAGTGGGCCAGCGCCGAGGTCCACATGTGGACGAACTCCGGACCCACCACGAAATCAGGCGAGTCGATGCCGTACGGATCGACTTTGACGTCGCCTTCAACCTTGTAAGGGGCGGCTCCGCCCTGTACGCCGCCGAAGTGGAAATCCGGCTTGTAATAGATGCCCCATATCTCGTCGGTGATGAGAGAGCCGTCCTCGCTCGAATAGAGCGGGGCATCCGAATCGACGTGCATGACCGGCGGCATCTGCCCCCGGTTGTCCATGGCATATTCGGGCGGGACCCCGAGCGTGCCCTCCACGAGGCACCAGTAGGTCCACATCGGAATGTCGCTGTGGACGTTTCCGTTCCGATCCTTGATGTCAACGCGCTCGGGCAGGTCGAGCATGTCCCAGAAGGTCTTCGCCCAGGGGCCGGGGGCCACGATCAGCCAATCGCAGGCGATTGCACCGTTGTCGGTCTCCACATGGGTTACGGCGCCCCCTTGGGTGCGGATGCCCGTGACGCTCACGCCCGTCATGACCCGGACACCCTCCGCTTCGGCCTTGTCCGCCAAACGGTAAAGGGAGCGGGTGTTGTGGGCGTATCCGCCGAGCTTCTCGTGCAGGATGGAGGTGATGTTCTTCGCCTGCCAGTCCTCGAAGACGTTTTTCCGCATGTATTCGAGGCAATCCTTTTCCCCTTCGATGAAGGCGGAGGTATAGCCGATGGCCTTTTGCTGGCGGTAAATCTCGGCCACATCCTCATGCATCACCTCCGGGGAGATCTGCATGTAGCCCACCGGGCGGTAGCCGTACTTTTCGGCATCCTCCTGCCAGATGGCGACGCTGTGCGCCATCAGTTCGCGCATGGCGGGCTGAAAGTAGTTGTTGCGGATGACGCCGCAGGCGATGCCGGAGGCGCCGGCGCCGATCGCCGTCTTGTCGAGCACGAGGATATCCTTGCCGGAGCCTGCTCCGGGGCGGTTTTTCAAGGTTTTGGCGAGGTGCCAGGCCGTGCTCAGGCCGTGGATTCCCGCGCCGATAATCACATATTTGGATTGGGATGGAAGTGCCATCGTATAGATACCGTCCTTTCTTGTTTGGGTGGTTATGCAGATCGATCAGGCGGTGGCGAGCTTCGACAGGTCTTCTTGGTCCTGCGAGTGGTCGTGTTTCAGTTCACCGTCAACGGTCCCTTTGACCTTCTCCCGCTCTTCAGCGAAATCGAAGCCGGTCCAGATGCCGATGGACCCCAGGATGGAGTCCTGCGGGTGAAATTCCCGAAAGATCTTGAAATAGTAGGCGGCTTCCTTGCTGCTGATGACAGCCTCGGGGTTTTCCGCCCTGATTTGCAGATATTCTTCGTCGCTCATGGCTGCTTCGGCCATCTGTTCACCCAGGCTTTCACAGCCCGCTCCCTGGGTGTACTGCACCTTGTAACGCCACAGGATGTCGTCCGGGAGATAGTCGGTGTCTTCGAATGCCATGCGCAGGATCCATTTTTCGATCTTGGCCCCGTGGTGCTCTCGGATTTTGAGTTCGGCGGGGATCTTCATACTGAGGTCGATCATGTCGACATCCAGGAACGGGACCCGCAGTTCCAGATTAAAATGCATCCCCATACGGTCCGCGCGCTGCAGATTGATGTTGTGGAGATTGCCGATGCAGCGGCGGGCTTCCAGATTGAGTTTATCGAACGGGAAGTGCTTCATGTAGTGGTAGCCCGTGAAGAGTTCGTCGGCCCCTTCCCCTGTGAGCACGACCGTGACGTAACGGGCGGCGAGTTTGCAGGTGAAATAGCAGGGGACGGCGCAGCGGACCAGCGACGGGTCGTAGGTCTCGAGCTTCTGGATTACGAGCGGCAGCGCCTCGTGATATTCCGCTTCCGTAAAGAGCAGCTCATGATGGGTGGATCCGATATGCGCAGCGGCGATCTTTGCTGCCTTGACGTCATCGCTGACATCCCCTGAGGCATCCTTCATCCCGACTACGAAGGTGTGCAGGTTGGGGATTTCCTCGGCCGCGATGGCGGCAACGAGACTGCTGTCGAGGCCGCCGCTGCAAAACGATCCGACCGGGACCTCCGAGTCGGCGAGGAGCCTTTTCTTGACGGCCCGGACGAAGGTCTCCCGGATCCTGCGGCAGACCGGTTCGATGTCCGTCAAGAGGTGATCCTCGATGGGCGGGATGTCGTAGTAGCGGACGAATCCGCTCTCGGGGGTGTAGTAATGCCCGGCCGGAAATTCATGGACCTCGTCGACACCGGCCAGGGTCATGGCGCCCAGCTCCGATGTGAAGTAGAGGGCGCCCTGCCGGTAGCCGTAATAGAGGGGTTTGATGCCGATCGGGTCGCGGGCCATCAGGAATGCATCGTTGTCGAAGAGGGCGAAGGCGAACATGCCATCCAATTCCTTCACGCATTCGGGTCCTTTTTCCTGATAGAGGTGCAGGATCACTTCGGTGTCGGAATCGGTCTTGAAGGAATGTTTGGGCCGCAGTGAATGTTTGAGTTGACGGAAATTATAGATCTCCCCATTGCAGATGATCCCCGCGCTGCCCCCATTGGCCAGAATCGGCTGATGTCCTTTGGCGACGTCTACAATCGAAAGACGGGTGTGTCCGAATACCAGGTTCTCCCGGGGATGGATTCCCCGGTCATCGGGTCCGCGATGACCCAACGCGTCCAGCATCCGGTTGACGGTTTCCGTATCTGTGGTGCCTATGCACCCCGCAATACCACACATGGCGGCCTCCTATCACAAGAAATTCGAAAGAAGTTTCGAAATATTGCCGACTGAAAGAAGGGCGTTCTCAGTTCTCGAAGACTTTCCCGAGGTTCGCGGTGGTCAGGGGGTCCTCCATGTACATGCCGAGGCCGATGTGCTGGATCGACTCCATGCCCCTCTCGTCGTAGACCGGCATCTCGATCAGAGGGGCGTCGGTGGCGGTGATCTCCTTTGAGAGCTTGCTTGCCTTGTCGAGTTTTTCGAAGGAGAAATCGATCAGGTAGCGGAGAAAGGCAAAAGGGTGGCGCATCATGTGAAAGCCGTACTTCATGCACATCGCCTGCCCGGCCATGGCGTCCTGATAGGCCCTGTCGGTCAGATGCTCTTCGTGGGTGGTTCCGGCGCTTTGACACGTGGGGAGATCCAGCATGAGATTCAGGTGGCTCATCAGGATGTTGAGCAGAAAGTGGCTCACAAGCCCGTAGTTCGGATTGTATTCGATGCGCGGGTCGGCGATCGTCGGGAAGCCGGCGTGGATGCAGGTGATACCCGGATTCAGCAGCTGCGCCGCGCAAAGGCCAAAGAGCACTTCGGCGTGGGTCATGGCCAGCACCCCGTTGTAGCAATAGGGGGCGCTGATGCCCGCCATGGGCATAGCCGAGACAAAGACCGGGAGGCCGGCCCGCACCACCTTGACGAAGTGCTCGGAGAAGTTCTCGTTGACCTCGAGAGGTGGGCGGGTCAGGCAGAAAACGATCATGATGTCCTTCCTCTGCTGGTGGATCTCTTGAGCCCGGGCGAGTGCGGCATCGGAAGTGACGGCGAAGTAGAGGGGCTTGGAACAGATCTCGGACATCAAGGACATCTGCTCGACTTCGTCTTTCAGTTTGATGCCCCGACCCATGCCGGCGACGGCGTCGTTCGCCTGGGCGATCCTCGCGATCTCCTTTGCGTAATCCGTGTTCGGAAAGATCCCGCCCTGTCCTTTTTGATCGTCGTAAACGTAAGGTGCGGTGCCGCCGATGAAGAAGCTGTTTTGGGGCACGAAGAAGTCATCCAGGCCGGGGACGGTTTTGAGACATCGCTGCACCAGATCCCTGGTTACGAAGATCCGGTCCTCATAAACAAAACCGAGACCGTCGTTTTCATAGGCTTTGAAGGCCGCCTGGATATCGGGCTGCCGGCAGCCGACGCCCAGGTTTTCGAGGATCCACAGGGCGTCTTCATGGACCCTGAGGAGCATCTGAACGGTGTCTTCTCCCAGAGCGGCCTTGGACTGCGCTACCTGGTCTTCTCTCATACGTTCCACGTCATTCTCCTTGTTTGCAGGTTAGATTACGTTCCACCCGGAAATGGTCTTTCAGCCAATCTCGGCGCCAAGGTGCCTGTTTGCTTGTTCGGCGGTTTTCGAATCTCCTTCGCTCAACCGGGAGATCTCTCAGACCCCCCCTTTCCGTATGGGAAGCGGGGGTCGTCGTCGACCGAGTCAGCCGTCTCCGGATGGAGAAACATCCCTTTCATGCACCTGTCGGCGTGGAATCCCTGCCGGTGGGGACGCTGTTCTTTCCGGCAGGGCGCCGGATCAGGCGAAAGAGGAGGCTCCCCATCAGGGGAGTCGGTGGTGAAAAGGGTTAGCCTGTTTGATATTTTGTGGAAAAATCAAATCACACAAAATAGTTTCAGCTCAAAATATTACGTCAAAAAAAATCACTTGTCAAGGGGGAGGGTTGACAAGTGAAGAAAAGGATGCCGGCCATTACCGGTGTGGCAGGTCTACCCGGGGTTCCTCTTCGATAGGTTCGCCGGGATCCTCCATCTCGAGATCGGCCAGGTCGGGCATGTCGAGCATGCCTGTCAAGGTGTGCAGCCCCTTCTGGATGTTTTCGACCTCAGTCCGGGGGAGTTTCCGGAGGCCTTCCATGATTTTGCGCTGAACAGGCGGCGGGGCGTTCATGGCCAGGGATTCACCTGCCTCGGTCAGTTCGATCATGATGACCCGGCGGTCGGGCGAGTTGCGGACGCGCCGGACAAGGCCCTTTTGTTCCAGCCGGTCGATGATGCCGGTGACCGTGCTGGATTTCACGAGGATCAGGCGCGCGATCTGAGAGGCGGGAATGGGCCCGTTGGCATGCAGGGCGAGGATGCAGTTCAACTGCGGAGTGCTGATCTGATGGTATTTCATCAACTCTTTCGAGTAAAGTGTTCCTGCCTGTCCCAAACGGCGTATCTGGTAAAGGATTTCGCCGATAAGAACATCTCGTTCCTCCTGTATTGGTTTTGGATTCTTTGCAGCGCTCGATTGCGATGGCATGGTTAAACCCTCAATGGGCAAGATGGTTAAAGTGCTCAGGCGGTTTTCAGGTCCGGATGGCACGTTTTCGATCCAGCAACCGCCGCGACTGCCTGCCGCTGCGGCAGGGTCGGGGACGGACGGACAAAGGTTTTTACAGAGGCTCTTTTCCAGGAAAAATGTGCGGCAGCTTGGTTGCCGCTTTATAAATATTATAGGGACAGCTGCCGGTGTTTGGCAATGACAAAACACCCTTGCCGGTTTTCGGCGTTGCAGGAACATGCCGGGAGCTCGATCACACCGGCCGGTTTTCAGGCCGCCTGCGACGGGGGCGTGTTGCCGTTTTTTAACCCCTCGGTTTCAGAAGTAGCGGCTGGATTTGCCTTTTTTGTCAAGGAGGCTCCTCGCGAGGAGCAGGGTTTGGTTGCGATCCTCCATGTGCAACGCCTGCTCCAGTCCTCCAGTGTCCATATTGACGTTGATGGCCTCCTTGGTGAGTCTGAGGCCCATCGGGTTCTTCCCGTTCATGGTTCGGGCGAGTTCGAGGGCCGTGTCCATCAGGGCCTCTTTTTCGACGATGCGACTGATCAGCCCGAGCGCCATCGCCTCATCCGCCGTCATAAAATTGCCTGTCAGCATGTATTCGTAGGCGCGCCCCCCGCCGATCAGCCGCGGGAGGAGGTAGCTGCAAGCCATGTCGGCGCCGCCGAGTCCGATATTGATGTAGGCCGCTGAAAACCGGGCATCGGGGCTGATCAGCCGGATATCCGATGCCAGCGCGAAGCTGAACCCCAACCCGACTGCGGCCCCATGCACCATGGCGACGATAGGTTGGGGCGCCTGGCGCATCGCCAGGTTGAGGCGCGCCAGACGGGCCTGAAAACGGTAGAACTGGTCCGTGTTCATGCCGGGGGCCTCATTCCTGATCTCCTTCATGTCGAGGCCCGCGCAGAATCCCCTCTCTCCGTTCCCACGGAGGATGATGACGTGGATGTCCAGGTCATAGAGACGCTCCTTCCAGAACGCCTCGAGCTCCTCCATCATCCGGAAATTGACGGCGTTGTACTTTCGGGGGCGGTTCAGCGACAGCAGCCCGATCCCCGGTTCGAGCAGTTGGTACTCGATCGTGTCCATGGCTCCTTCCACCTTCCTCCGGAAATGGTCTTTTTGGCCAATCTCGGCGTCAATCTGCGCGTTTGCTTGTGCGGCGACCTGGAGGTCGCCTCCGCGCAAGCGCTTGATTTCCTTGATCTTGGCCAAAAATCCTCATTTCCGGGATGTTGAGGGCCTCTTCGGTGAATCTGAGGCCCATCGGGTTTTTCCCGTTCATAGAAGATTCCGTTCGGTCGTCTCGGACAGGCCAGGTCCGAACGCAAGGTTCCCACGGAAATGGTCTTTTTGGCCAATCTCGGCGTCAATCTGCGGGTGCCGCCAGGCGCAGGGCGGTTTCCCGCAAGGTCTTTGTCCTTGCCGGTGCGGAACAATTTCAGTATATTTCCGGTGTGAACCCGGCATCTCGAAACGGGCAGGCCGGGCCACCCCCAAAGCAAGAAGGACCCCGATGAAAGACTACCCCCTCGAAATGCTCATCACCCACCAGAAAAACCTGGAGCGCATCCTCGACAATCTTGCGGAGGGCATCATAGCGCACGACACCTCCAGGCGCATTCTTTTTTTCAACCGGGCGGCCGAGGAAATCACAGGATACAAGCGGGAGCAGGTGGTCGGCCGGGACTGCCACGAGGCATTCGGACGGCCCTTCTGCGGCGAGCGTTGCGCTTTTGCGGAGGAGACGCCCCGCGATATGCAAGACGTGGAATACCCGCTTCATATCACCCACCTGGGAGGCGGGCAGCGCCAGCTGGAGATGCGCGTGACGCCGATGCGGGATGACCGGCAGCGCTTCGTGGGGGTCATCGCCGCGTTCCGGGACATCACCGACCTCGTGGATTTGAAGCTGCAGCTGGGGGAGATCGAGAGCTTTGCCGGGATCGTCGGGCGGGATCAGAAGATGATTCATGTCTACCGCCGCATTCGAGATCTTGCGATTGTCGACTATCCCGTGCACATCAGCGGTGAAACAGGCACGGGAAAGGAGTTGGTGGCCGTGGCGATCCACAACGAAAGCCGCCGCGGAGGAGGGCCCTTCGTACCGGTGAACTGCGCGGCGCTGCCGGAGGGGGTCCTCGAGAGCGAACTCTTCGGACACGTCAAAGGGGCTTTTACCGGAGCGGTGCGGAGCAGAAAGGGCCGCTTCGAACTGGCAGCCGGCGGGACCCTGTTTCTCGATGAGGTGGCGGATATGCCGCAGAGCGTTCAGGCGAGGCTTTTGCGGGTTTTGCAGGAAGGCCGCTTCGAGCGCGTCGGCGCCGAGGGGTCCGTTGCAGCGGATGTCCGCATCATCAGCGCGACGAACCAGGACCTGAAAGCGTTTGTCGAGGCGCGGCGGTTCCGGGAAGACCTCTACTACAGGATTTACGTGGTTCCGATCCACCTCCCGCCGCTGCGCGAAAGGCGCGGAGACATCCCCCTGCTCGTGCGGCATTTTCTCGAAAAGGCCGCGTCGGACGCCGGCAGACAGGCCGTTGTCTCGCAAGAGGCCATGGCGGCCATGATGGATTACGAATGGCCCGGTAATGTGCGCGAGCTGCAGAGCGCCATTCGCTTCGCTCTGGTCCACGCCACCGGGCGTTTGATACAAACCAAGGACCTCCCTTTCGAACTGAGGCACACGGGCAGCCAGGCCGGGCCGAAGCGCCGGCCTAAAAAACTCACAGGCGAAGGGGTTCGTTCAGCTTTGGAGCGGAGCGGCGGCAACAAGGCCAAGGCGGCGCGTCTGCTTGGGGTGGGGCGTGCGACCTTGTACCGTTTTCTTGCGGAGAACGGTGGTGTCTCATGATACACTTTTGTCTCATCGATGATCTTCCCGAGTCCTTCCCGAGTTTTCCCAGAACCGAGCCTTCAAACGAATGAAACGGCGACCGTGGCCGCGCCTCGCAGGTCTGCAGCGGAAGGCCGGCATGGTCAGCCGTCGCAGCGACGGGCTCGCTGAATCCTGCGCCGTCCGGGAACTGGAGAAGGGCGAGAAGTGTCTCGGCGAGAAGTGTCTCGCCTATGTCTCAACTGCAGGGCTGTGGTACGCCTCGGAACGGACGCCCCTTGCGGCGCAGGGCAAGGCCGTGATGATTGCGCCCTGCCGGTCTTTGCCTCGATCCAAAGCACGCTCGAGCGGTGCGCCTTTGTTTACAAGGGTTTCGCGCGCCTGAAGGGCCGAGGGGGGCGGAAGCTGCCGGGCTGTGGAGTTCCGCATGCCGGCCCTTCGGGGAGGAGCGCTCCGAAGGATATTCTTGGCACGTATTTTGTAATGATTTTCTCAAGAAATGAAACGGAAGGCCCTGGGACGGGTGGATGCCGATGAAGCCATGCGACCGCACCATCAAAAAGACGCTGGAATTGACCGAGCGCATGATTGCTCTGGCGGACGAGGGTGACGAGGTGAGGGAGGATTCGAGCTGCGGCATCCTTTACGGGGTGTTGAGGGACAGCGCATTCCGGATAAGACAGCTCGCGGAAAAGGAGCGTGAGGCGCACATCCGCAAAGGCTGGTGGAAGGAATAACGGTGAGGTTCCCGTTTTTTTCGCAGAAGAAGACGGGGTCGACGTCTAACCGGATGAACAGGATTTGAAATCTGTCAGAAACGGAGGAAAAAAGAAATGAGCAAGACAGAGCAAAATCTGAGAGAGGCTTTTGCCGGTGAATCACAGGCCAACCGGAAGTATCTGGCATTTGCGAAGCAGGCCGACAAGGAAGGATACCCGCAGGCGGCCAAGCTGTTCCGCGCTGCGGCTGAGGCCGAGACGGTGCATGCGCACGCGCATCTGAGGGTGCTCGGTGAAATCAAGGGCACCGCCGAGAATTTGAAGGCCGCCATCAACGGAGAGACCCACGAATTCAAAGAGATGTACCCGGAGATGATCGAAACGGCTAGGGCCGAGGGGAACAAGGCCGCCGAGAGGTCCTTCTCCTATGCCAACGCGGTGGAGCAGGTGCATGCGAATCTCTATCAGAACGCCCTGCAGAGCCTTGGCAATCCGCCCGACGTCGACTGTTATTACGTCTGCTCGGTCTGCGGGTATACCATTGAAAACGAAGCGCCCGACACCTGCCCCGTGTGCGGCGCCAAGTCGAAGGCTTTTGTGAGGGTTGATTAGTCGTTCTGCGCCGGCGCAAACTGAGGACCCCCGCAAGGAACGAGGCCTTTCGCTGCGCCGGCTGGGAGAAGGCGCGCAGCTTCGAATCGACGCTTCGAATCGAGGCGGAATTGAAGTGAACCCGAAGCTCACAATACGCCGGCGGTGATGACACGCCGGCCAGGAGGATGATATGGCGGCGCCAGAGGACATGTATCAATGCCAAACGGTAAACTGTGGGTACATATACGACCCCGACCGGGGGGATCGCAAAGGGAAGGTTCCCAAGGGAACCCGTTTCCAGGATCTTCCGGATGATTGGAAATGCCCCGTCTGCGGCGCGGGCAAAAAGATGTTCAGACCTTTGGCGGGTCCAGGGTCCGTCGCGAAGGAGGGAATCTGAGGCGGGGGGCGGTGCGCAGACGAAAATTACCTTGACATCATGGGAGGCAGGCTTTAAAAATTAGGAATGATTCCTAATTAGGCGGCAAAACTATGACGGCAGGGACTTCACATCGAATGACACGGCAAAGGGAGGTGATCCTCGAAGAGATCCGCAAGATGGATTGCCACCCGACGGCCGACTCCATTTACGAGGCGGTGAGGAAGCGCCTGCCCAGGATCAGTATGGGAACGGTCTATCGCAATCTGGATATTCTGGCCTCATGCGGAATGATCCGGAAACTCGAGCCGGATTTTCCTCAGATGCACTTCGACTGCAATACGAAGGAGCATTATCACGTCACGTGTATAAAATGCGGCAAAATTGAAGATGCGCCCGTCGACATGGTGAAAGACTCCGTTGGGAATCTTGAATCGGCGATGGGGAAGTTGACCAAGTACGGCATCTTCGGGCACCGCCTTGAATTTTTGGGCATTTGCGCTGAATGCCGTGCAAAAGGGGAGACGCTTCCGGTGGAGGATGCTGTTCCCGGCGCCGAAAACCTCGAAAACGAGAAGGAAGCAGAGGCCTGAGCAGGCGCTCTCCGGCCTGAAACGGCGTACGGCTCAATCGGATCGGAGAGAGGTGTTCCAGGGATGGATCCCTGCACTCTTGCGGTGGCTGCTGCTGGTCAGCGGCCCTGTGAAAGGCCGTTGCCGGTCGCCGGCCTCGTG
Organism: Desulfatiglans anilini DSM 4660; assembly: GCF_000422285.1. Taxonomy (NCBI): domain Bacteria; kingdom Pseudomonadati; phylum Thermodesulfobacteriota; class Desulfobacteria; order Desulfatiglandales; family Desulfatiglandaceae; genus Desulfatiglans; species Desulfatiglans anilini. Next base: position 58,360 of record NZ_AULM01000012.1, on the reverse strand, counting down.
AACGGGGTGGATGGCTGAGCGCGAAAGACCGAAGGCCTCTTGCAGGATGATAGAACAGGAATGAGAAAGGAGGAGATATGGAAGAGCGTAGCGGAGTTGTTACCATGAAGGGAAACCCGCTGACTTTGCTCGGCGGGGAGGTCAAAGCCGGTGACCAGGCGCCCGACTTTGTCGTTATGGACAACGATCTCCAACCGGTGCGTTTTTCGTCCTATTCCGGAAAGATCGTCGTTATATCGGCTGTGCCGTCGTTGGATACGCCGGTGTGCGATATGGAGACCAGGCGCTTCAATGACGAGGCGGGCCGGCTCTCGGATGACGTGGTGATTCTGACGATCAGCATGGATCTTCCTTTCGCCCAGAAGAGATGGTGTGGAGCGGCGGGCGTGGATCGGGTCGTTACGCTTTCCGATTACCGAGACGCGGAGTTCGGCAAGGCTTACGGGGCTTTGATCAAAGAGCTGCGGCTCCTGGCCAGGATGGTCTTCGTGGTGGACCAGAGCGGGGTGGTCCGTTACGTGCAAACCGTAAAAGAATTGACGCATGAGCCGGATTACGAGGCGGTTCTTGCGGCGGTGCGCGCCCTCGCAAATTGAATCCGAACCGGAAGATCGGGGGCTTCTGGGAATCCCCGACGCGCTCGAATCGGCCTGGGAGCCACCTCGTGCAATCTTCAAAGATCGAACCATACGCAAGTCTGGAATAGCCGTTGTAGAACGGTAAACGACAACCATCCATTGAAAAGGAGGAATACCGATGGCTCAGAAGCTTGAAATCTATAAATGTGATGTGTGCGGCAATATTGTCGAAGTTCTTTTTGGCGGAGCGGGGGAACTGGTCTGCTGTGGACAGCCGATGAAGCTCTTCAAGGAAAACACGGTCGATGCGGCGAAGGAAAAGCATGTTCCGGTCATCGAGAAGCTCCCTGACGGCGGCTTCAAGGTCAAGGTCGGCAGCGTGCCGCATCCGATGGAGGAGAAGCATTACATCCAGTGGGTAGAGGTCATCGCGGACGGCAAGGCCTATCGGCAGTTCCTGGAGCCCGGAGCCGCACCGGAGGCTGTCTTCAAGATCGATGCGGCATCCATTGTAGCCAGGGAGTACTGCAATCTTCACGGTCTTTGGAAGGCCTAAGCAGGCGGGGAATGGTGCCCCCGTCCGAATGGTTGCCAGGGTCCAACCGGGTTTTGGAAGGATCCAGCCGAGCGCTGCGAGGAGCGCGGCGATCTGCGGCGGATGATGAGAAGGGAGGCGGATATGGGCGATTGGAAATGCAAGGAATGCGGTTATACGGTGAAGGCGGAGACGCCGCCCGAGACGTGTCCTATGTGCAAGAAGAAGTGCGAGTTCGTGGACGTCTCCTGCTATATCCCTGACTGCGGGCAGACGGGCAGCGATCCCAGGTTGAAATAGCCTCCATGCGCCAGCGGCTCCTGGGGCGCACCGCTGCGTTTGGCGGCGTGTTCGACTAGGCAAGGGCCTCCTGCAGATGCGCAGCGCGTAAGCGCCTGGTTTCTTTGGCAGCGGCCCTGTCGGGACCCGCCGCCTCGCGGGGGCGGGAGTGAGCACCCGCAACACGCGAAGAAACCGGGCCCTTCCGGGAAATGGTAGAATTCAGATCGCGAAGCGGCGGATGAAAGAGCTTTGTTTTCGGACCGGAGGGCTGCGCGGGCAAGAGAATTCACCGCTGGATGGCGGGGCATCATTTCGGTTTACCCTTTACGGAAGAGGAGGAGCGGGACATGTCGGAGAAAAAGTACCGGGTGCGGGCGGAGTGCCCTGCTTGTGCCTGCGGGGATGTTACCTTTCTCGGCCCTGAAAAACTGCGGGAGAAGTTTATCGGCAATGAGGAGGAGGTCGAGATCCTCTGCCCGCATTGCGGAGCGAAGCTGAAAGGCAAGGTCGAGATCGAAGAAGTCGAATGAACCTGTGGGAAGCGGGCGGTCTCAACCGTGCCGCCTGGAGGTTGCACGCATGGGAAAGGCCTTGGTCGTTTATGCCACCAGAACCAACGAGACCAAAAACATCGCGGAACTGATCGCAGAAGGAATTCGTTTTTCCGGGCACGAGGCGAATGTGGTCAATGTGACCCAGATCAAGAAGGAAGGCGATCTGGGGGGGTATGATGCCTACGTATTCGGTTCGGCCACCTACCATGGGGAGATGATGCAGGGCATGAAAACGCTGCTCTTCCTTGCTGAAAAGGCCGGGCTGGCGGGCAAGGCCGGAGCGTCGTTCGGCGCCTTCGGTTGGAGCGGTGAGGCCCCGGACCGCATCTTCGACACCATGAAGAATATCTTCAAAATGAACATGGTTGGCGCAGCGCTGCGCCTCAAGTCCGCAAGCCTTGGCGGCGGGACCAAGATGGCTCAGGACTACGGCCGCGAGGTCGGGCAGAAGCTCTCGGCGGGCTGATCGAAGAAATGGGCCCGAAATCCTCATCTCCGGATTGGAAACTGGGTTCTACCGGAAAATCATTTCCGGATGGGAACGAGGCAGGAGAAGAAATCCTTGTCGGATGAGTTGGATCGACATACGTTAAGCGCCCGGGTGTGGCGGGGAAAAAGATTTCGCGAAATGCTTTTTGCAGACCGAAAAGGAATGAGATCAGAGCGCGGATCTTCTTCGAGGAAGGAGATCCGCTGTTCCGGCCGTGTTTTTTTAGGGGACGTCCACGCGAGAGTCGATTGTATGTTGGCGCAGAGATTGGCCAAGCAGATCATGCTCTGATGAAATCTCATGTGTCACCGATAGACAAGGAAAGGGAACTGATGTTTGAATACCGTATCACCCGTCATGCGGAATCCGATTTCAACCGTGTGATCTATTTTTGTTCTGAGAAGGGAGAATGCCGTTTGGAAGATGTTTCGGACTCCCAGACGACAGCTTTGTCCGCCATGTTGAATGAGAAAGGCGCTGACGGCTGGGAATTGGTCCAGCTTCTGTTTGGCAAGGGAGGATTGCTGGCGGTTTGGAAACGTGCTTTATAAATGTTTAGCTAATAGTAATAGTTACTAGTCATGAAGGCTAACATAATCCAAGAAGGAGGATCTCTGATGGAAAAGGAAAAGAAGAAGGATGAACTCGTGCAGTTGAACATCAAAGAGACGACGATGTGTGATGCGACCGCGCAGATGCTCAGGAAGGCGGAAAAAGACGGCGTGGAGACGGCTTTCCACCGCGCGGCGACGATGAAGGCATGCCCGATCGGGGCGGATTCCGCCTGCTGCAAGCACTGCTCCATGGGGCCCTGCCGGCTCAACGCCAAGGATCCCTATGGCAAGGTCGGCGTATGCGGTGCGACGATCGACACGATCCAGGCCCGTAACTTCGCCCGCATGGTGGCGAGCGGCGCAGCGGCCCACACCGACCACGGAATGAGCATGCTGGACCTTTTTCGCGAGGTGGTGAACGGCCACATCAAAGAATACCGGATCAAGGACACCATCAAGCTCGAGGAGGTCTGCCGCGAGATCGGGATCGAGGTCGAGGGGCGCACGCCCGAGGAGATGGCCATGGACCTGTATCATGAACTCGAGCGCACCTATACCCAGGTGGAAGGCGAAATCCCGTTTGCGAAACGCGTCCCCGAGAAGACCCTGGAGACCTGGCGCAAGCACGGCGTGGTTCCGCGCGGTGCGATGCGCGAGATCATGGAGTTGATGCACCGGACCCACATGGGCGTGGATCAGCATTATGAAAACATCACCAAGCAGTGCAGCCGTACGGCCCTTTCGGATGGGTGGGGCGGGTCCATGGTGGCCACCGAGATCTCCGACATCCTGTTCGGAACGCCGGTCCCCGTCCGCGCCGAGGTCAACATGGGCTGCCTCAAAGAGGACGAGGTCAACGTCATTATCCATGGCCATGAGCCGAACCTGTTCGAGTCCATGCTGGATTCGGTCAACGATCCCTCTCTGATCCAGGCGGCCAAGGATGCCGGAGCCAAGGGGATCAACCTGGTCGGTATGTGCTGCTCCGGGGCCGAGATGCTCTCGCGGCACGGTATTCCGCATGCCGGCAACTTCATGTCGACGGAGGCGATCCTGATCACCGGGGCCGTCGATGCGATGGGCGTCGATGTCCAGTGCATCAAGCAGGGGTTGGCGAAGGTGGCGGAGTGCTATGGGACGAACTTGTTTACCACCAATCCGCGCTGCCACATCGAGGGGGTGGAGCACATTCAGTTCGAAGAGCATGCGCCGCGTGAGTGCACCGATGCCATCGTCGAACGCGCGATCGTGCGCTTCAAGAACCGCAAACTCCCGATCGAGATCCCGCAGATCCGGAACCTCGGGGTCCACGGGTTCTCGCACGAATACATCAACTATATGCTTGGCGGGAGCTTCCGGTCTTCCTACACCCCGCTGAACGACAACATCATCAACGGGCGGATCCGCGGTGTGGCCGGCGTCGTCGGCTGCACGAACCCGCGGGTCAAGCAGGACTGGGTCCACGTCGAACTCGTCAAGGAGTTGATCAAACGGGACGTTTTGGTGGTGCAGACGGGCTGTTCCCAGATCGCCCTCGCCAAAGCGGGTCTGTACACCCCCGAGGCGGCCCATCTGGCCGGTGCGGGTCTGCGCGAGGTCTGCGAGACCGTGGGGATGCCGCCGGTCCTCGGACTGGGGTCCTGTGTCGACAACAGCCGGATCCTGATTGCGTGCGCGGAAATGGTCCGGGTCGGCGGACTGGGGGAATCCATCGCCGATCTGCCGGTGGCCGGCGCCGCTCCCGAGTGGATGAGCGAAAAGGCCATCTCGATCGGGCACTACTTTGTGGCCTCCGGGGTCTACACGGTCTTCGGTGTGACCTTCCCGATCGTCGAAGGGACCAAGTTCCACAAGCTCCTCTTCGAGGGCCTGGCGGACATGGGCTTCGGGACATGGGGCTTCACACCGGATCCCTACGAGATGGCGCGCATGATGGTCGCTCACATCGATGCGAAGCGCAAGGCGCTTGGCATCGACAAATCGCGCGAGCGTGTGCTCATGGATATGGCTTCACGGCGTGATCTGGAAGCGGCGTAATCACTGCTGCCCTGTGATGGGTTGAAAAAAGAGGTCGAGGGGCGCTGGGTCCTTACGGATCCCGGGGCCCCTCGGCCTCCGCTGTTTTCTCCGGTTGGCGCTTCGGCGGCGGCTCCGCGCTGCAGCGCGGTTTTCCTGCGTGATCCGCTGCCAGGCTTCCTGCCGGAATAAAAATGTTCATGATTCAGATCGATCTCTGTTAAACTCACCGTCGGTGCAGTCCGGGGCCTCCTGCGGCGGGCGCGGGAGCCCGCGAACCCTGCGCCTTCCCGTCAACTGCCCGGTCTTTCCCGACCGGCTCTTCTCAGGGTGAATTCGAACCGATGTGTCTGATCCTTTTCGCCTGGCGCGTGCATCCGGTCTATCGGCTGGTGCTCGCCGCCAACCGGGATGAATATTACGAACGGCCGACCGCCCCGGCCTCCTTCTGGGAGGATGAGCCGGACCTTCTGGCGGGGAGGGATCTGCGGGCCGGCGGGACGTGGTTCGGCGTCACGCGCCGGGGGCGGATCGCCGGGATCACCAATTACCGGGATCCGGCTTCCCACAACGAACATGCCCCGTCAAGAGGATGTCTCATCACGGACTTTCTGCGGAAGGACGCCCCCGTTGACGCTTTTCTCGAAAGACTTGGGGCCAGGGCTCCAGAATACAACGGGTTCAACCTGGTGCTGGGCGATTTGGAAAAGCTCTACTGGTATTCCAACCGGGGGAGCGACCCTGTGGCGCTCGGCCCGGGTGTCTACGGGGTCTCCAACCGGCTGCTGGATACCCCGTGGCGGAAGGTGGTGCTGGGCAAAGAACGCCTGGCGGATGCGATGGCACGCTGCCGGCGGCAGGAGGATCTGATCGAGGGGCTTCTCGAAATTTTGTCTGACCGGCAGACAGCCCGGGACGAGGACCTGCCGGAGACCGGGGTCGGCCGTGAGTGGGAGCGGATCCTTTCCTCTATTTTTATCGAGAGCCCGGATTACGGGACCCGTTCGTCCATGGTCCTGCTCGTGAGAGCCGACGGCGAGGCCCATTTTGCCGAGAAGACGTACGCTCCGGACCAGGCGTTGAACGGGCATATGGTCCGGCACGTATTCAGGATGGACCGGGCGGCCGCTGCGGCGGAGGACGGGCTCCATGGGTGAAGCGATGAGCATGGCCATCAGGGGCGTACTTTTCGATTTCGACGGGACATTGACGCGACCGGGAGCACTCGACTTCCGGGCGATCAAGGAGGAGATCCGTTGTCCGGTTGACGTGCCGATCCTCGAATATCTCGAAGGATTACCGGACGGGGAACGGCGGATCTTTTCAGACGTCCTGGAACGGTGGGAGCAAGAGGCGGCGCTGCGGTCGCTGCCCAACGCGGGGGCGCAGGAGTGCCTCTTGCAGCTCAAGGCGAAGGCGCTGTCATTGGGGATTCTCACGCGCAACAGCGCCCGATCGCTCCGGCTCGCCTTCGGAAACCTCAGGCCGATTTCCTTGGAGGACTTTTCAGTGGTGATTACGAGGGATGACGCGCGGCCGAAGCCTCACCCTGAAGGGGTCCTGAAGGCGGCCGAGGCGATGGGGTTTCCACCCCATCAAATGGTGATGGTCGGGGACTTCCGCTTCGATGTCATGGCAGGGGCTCGGGCGGGCGCTCTCTCCGTCCTCCTGAGCGCCCAACCTTCAGAAGTGATGCAGCCGGGAGATCCGGAGCCCGACTACGTGATCGGTGAACTGAGGGAGCTTCTGAACATTGTGCAAGACGACGCCGCTTCCCTGCGGCGCCGGGTTTCGTCCCGTGAGGTGTCTGCCATCACCGGTTCGCCCCCTTTCCATTCTCCGGCCTGAAAAGGTCAAGGCGTCGAAACCGGACGCCGGCGACCCGCGCAGAAGGGCCGGGGGCCGCCACGCCTGCGTTTTATTGAATGGTTACGAGCACCTTTTGCCCCGGGAAGATCGTGCTCCGCGGCGACAATTTGTTCAGCGTCAGAAACTCCGACAGATTCATGCCGTATTTGCGGGCAATCACCGCGGGGCTGTCACCCCTCATAACCGTGTATTTTGTGGTCTGACTGCCCGAGAACGCACCGCCTCCCCTGGGCAGGGTCAGCACCTGGCCGATTTGAAGGTTGGAGCTCTTCAGGCCATTCATGGACTGGATCACTTTGGTGGTTGTACCGTATTGCCGGGCGAGCCCGAAAAGCGAATCCCCCCTCTTCACGGTATATTGCAAGTAATTCTTTCGTTGAACTTTGGCGGGCGTTGCCGCTTTGGCGGTGGTGTTGGCCCGGGACGCATAGCTGCTGGATGTCGGGATCTTGAGGGTGGATCCAACGAGAATACGGTTTTTGCTCTTCAGCCGATTGGCGGATTTGATGCTGTCAGCCGATGTGCCGTACCGTGCCGCGATGGAAGAGAGGGTTTCGCCCTTGCGCACACGGTGCCTCACATAGCTGGAGCTTGCTGAGGAGGAGGTGCGGGCTTTGGCCACCGTTACAGGCGGGCACCACGCGGGGAGCGTTTCCAATTTGGCGAGCAGTTCCTCCCCTTTCCCCATGGGCACCTTGAGCTCGTAGGGTCTTTCGGGCGTCGTGTTCTGCCTCAATTCCGGGTTCATGCTCAGGAGGGAGTCATAGGGCGTGGAAATCGCTTCAGCGACCGCTTTGAGGTGGATCTGTTTGCCGATGGTCACGGTCTCCATCGGGACGACAGGATCGACCTCGGGCAGGGTGATTCCATACGCGCTGGGCTTTTGCAGGATGTGGAGTACGGCCAGAAAGCGCGGGACGTAGGCCGCTGTTTCCCTTGGGAGCTTTTCGTAAAGGTCCCAGAAGTTGTCCAGATAGTTGATCTGCTGACTGTTGATGTGGCGCAGGACGGCGCCTTCACCGCAGTTGTAAGCGGCCAGGGCCGTGGTCCAGTCCCCGAAGATCCGATGCAGTTCCGTCAGGTAGGCGATGGCGGCATCGGTGGCCTTCTCGGGGTCCATCCGCTCGTCGATCCACTCGTCCCTCTCGAGGCCGAACTTATAGCCGGTCGAGGCGATGAACTGCCAGAGGCCGAGGGCCCGGGCGCGTGAAAAGGCCCTGACCTTGAAGCCGCTTTCGATCAGAGGCAGCCAGGAGAGTTCTTCGGGCAGTCCGGCCTCTTTGAGCTTGTCCAGGATGAACGGCCGGTATTTGCCGGAGCGGCGGTAGGCATTGATGAAGAAAGGGTTGTTGGGGGCGGTCAGGTAGGCGATTTCTTTTTCGACGTGCGCGTTCATGACCATGGGGATGGCGGTGTGAAGTCCGTTGGCAGCGGTGTACCGCGACGAATAGATCTCCACGATGCGCTTCGAGATCGTGATGCGGATATCGTCGCGCTGCTGAAGGATCTCTTCCCCGGCGTCGTCTTCGACGCGCAGGATCAGCCGGAAGGCCTCGTCCAAGCCTGAAAGCGCCTTGTCGAGTTCGCCCCGTTCCCAATACTCGCTCGATGCCTGGCAGAAATCGAGGGCGGTATCGAGAAGTTGTTGATCGGAGAAACAGGTAGTATCGACGCGCTCAAGGGCAGCGCCCCGGATTTTCGCAGGGCTGGAGGCCCGGGTGAATGTGCCGCCTGAATCTGCGGCCTGGTAGCCGCCCGGCCGCAGATCCCCTTCGATGGATTGCGGCGGTAACGCGCTGTTATCGATGGGCAAACCGCTGCCTGCGCACCCCGTCAGCAGCATCCCTCCACAGAGCATCGGCCAAATGGCCCGCGCCAGTCTCGAGACGAGATTCTTTTGCATGATCCTCCTTTGTTCCTGTTCTTTTGTCAGGAAATCAGGTTGTTTACCCCGTCGCTGCGTCAAACCGGAAAGATGCGGAAGCGCGGGGCCGGGCACTCCGGCCAACCGCTCCTGCGATGATCTCCGAAGCCTTCCGGCAACTGCTCGACCCCAATGCCGCTTGGAGGTGCACCCATCGGCTGCACCCGGGGGCATGGTCCCCCGGCCTCTGGGCGGAAAATCCGCCGGTGAGGAAGTTAGGTTGATGGAAAGGCATTTTTTTGGGACGCAGGTGTACGCAACGAAACTTCTTGTCTGTAAACGAAATCGCCCGACCGTACGGGATCCGCACGGTGAAGGCTGTGCGATGGGAGGCGGCCATATCTGAGGATTGGAATCTCCGGGGCTTCAAGGATTTCTGCGTGAAGGTCAGGGGCCGCTGAATGCGTGCGCCTGTATCCGCCTTGCCGCGCCTCCCGTACATGTTTTGCCGGGAAGTATAGGAGAAGCCTTTCGATTGGTCAAGCCTGAAATGGCGCAGCGGAGCGGGTTTTCTAGGTGATTTTCAGCTGGGGGTGAACGGCCCGATGCGGATGAGGGGCCCGCGGAGGCTCATTCTTTCTCAGGGAGGCCCCGGATGATGTTTTGCAGGATGTCTTCGCGGTTCAAGGAAGGGTCTTCTGAGACGGCCGTGAGCAGATGGTTCAGGACTCTGCCGACAGCGGGCCCGGGACCGATTCCGAGGAGCCGCATGACGGTGTGTCCATCAACGGCCAGGTCTTTGGGCCGCAGAGGCAGAGGCTGCCGCATCAGTTCGTGGATCCGCTGTTCCAGCCGGTCGAGCGCTGCGACCCTCTGTTCGGAGCCTCCGCCGTGCGCCAGGAGATCCGCGCGCCGCAGAGAAAGGAGGTCGGGGACGGCTTCCGGGCCTATCCGCCGAATGAGGCGGCGGATGGCAGGATCGCTCCAGGGCGTCTCGCAATCGAGCATGTGGTGCTCGACGAGATGGGCGGCGCGTTCGGCAAAGGCCGACGAGAAGCGCAGCCTGCGGAGGATCTCGCGCGTCATCCGGGCGCCGAGGGCCGCGTGACCGTGGAAACGCCAGATCCCTTCGACCTTTCGGTGGGTGGCTGGCTTCCCGATGTCGTGAAACAGGGCCGCGACCCGCAGGAGCGGGCTGGGAGGAACCCGGTCCACGGACTCGAAGACATGCTTGAGGACCGTGTAGAGGTGTGGGGGACGCTGAGGCATCCGGTACGCCTCGAGCAGCTCCGGAATGATCCTCCCCAGCAGGCCCGTTTTCCGGAGCAGGATCAGGCTGGATGAAGGACGTCTGAGGAGCAGGATCTTCAAGAGCTCCTCCCGGATTCTTTCTTTGGCGGCGCTATCGATGCGCCAGGCCTCGCTCACGAGGGAGGGCAAGGTCCCGGAGGCGATCGAAAAGCGGAGCTCCCCTGCGAGACGGATGGCGCGCAGGAGGCGGACAGGATCCTCGCGGAAGCGGTCTTCGGCCGGGGGTACCGCACGGAGCAGGCGTTTGCCGAGGTCGACCGCCCCGCCGAACGGATCCGTGAACCGGCCGGAGAATGGATCCACGGCCATGGCGTTGACGGTGAAATCGCGGTGGGCGAGGTCGCTTTCAAGAGAGCGTGTTTTACCCTTGAACGGAGTGATCTCGAGGCGGGTCCCGGCGAGGAGCAGCGTGACGGTATTGGCCTGGATGACGAAATGCGGGGTGTCGTAAAAGAGCTCTAGGAGGGCCTCGTGCGGGGCGCTCGTCGCCAGATCCCAATCGACCAGGGTGCGCTTCAGCTGCGCATCCCGAACCGCGCCGCCGACGACGGCCACCTCATGTCCGGCGGCCCGGAGGCGGCGGCAGGCCCAGAGGACGGCCTCGGGCAGGGCGGGTGGCGGCATGGCTGCGGAGCCTGGGTTCGCTGCTCGGTTTTTCGAACCATCGGAAGAACGTCCGGGCGAAGCGCAGCAGAAGGGGTATGGATGATCTGTCGGCGGCATGATCGGTCCTGTCGAAAACCATCTTGATTCCATCTGGAAATGCTTTTGCCTGCCCGTCTCGGCGTCCATCTGACGTTCGCCGGTGCGGCGGCCCGGGGGCTGTCTCCGCGCAGGGTGTGAAGAAACCGGGACCCGCCCCCGCAGGGGGTGGGACTGAGCACCCGAAGGGTGTGAAGAAAATTCCGCATTTCCAGCGGGACACCATCTTATACTCCATGCGGCTCTTAGCCAAAGAAAATGAGCCCCGGCCCGGAAATTAGAAGGCTGTGAACGAGGGAAGGGTTCCGGCTGGGTGGGAGGAAAGTTGGATTTGAGGCTTGAAATTTATTCACTCCCAGGTTAGAAAGATAAATTCTCGGGCTTTTAGCTGTGTCCGGCCAGGGGAGTCGATGCGTTGGCATCCGGCAGGATTCCGCGCGAAAACGAAAAGGAGAGTTGCGACATGCTACAGTTGAAAAACGTCCGCTTTGCGGTCCAGGATGATTCATCCGGGGACGGCAAGGGTATGAAGAGCATCATCGATAGCGTTGATTTCACCTTCGAAAAGGGGAAATTTTATGCGATCACGGGGCCGAACGGAAGCGGGAAAACCACGCTGGCCAAGCTGATCATGGGGATCAATCCCGTTACGTCCGGGGAGATCCTTTTCGACGGCAAGGATATTTCGGGATGGTCGATCACCGAGAGGGCGAAGGCGGGGATCGCATACAGCTTTCAGCATCCCGCCCGGTTCAAAGGCACGACGTTCCGTGATCTCCTCTCGATTGCCATGGGTACGGATGACGAGGATAAGCTGGTGAAGATCATCGCGAGGGTCGGCATCTGTTCGCTCGATTTCCTCGACAAGCCCGTCGATTCCAAACTGTCGGGGGGAGAGATCAAGAAGGTCGAACTTGCGACAACGATCGCGCGCAACCCCAAAATAGCCATCTACGACGAGCCGGACACCGGCATCGATCTCTGGACCATCGGCCCGATGGTCGAGCTCCTGAAACGAGAGCAAAAGGAGTATGGCACAACCACTCTGGTGGTGAGCCACAACCGGGCCTTCCTCGAAGCGGCCGACATGCTTCTGCTGATCAAGAAAGGCCGGATCGTTTTCACCGGGGGCCTGGAGGAAGCGATACCACTGTTGGAGGATCTCAGTATCTGCAGCTACGGCGATGTCTGCGAAGGAGAGAGCGATGCTAAGTGCTATCGATAAAGAACTGTTGAAGGAGGTGGCCGATCTCGAGGGCATTCCTAAAGGCGCCTACAACATCCGCAAGAACGGGGAACTGCTGGGCCGCGAGGTGTCCGCCAACATCTTGATCGAGACGAACGAGGCCGGAAACGGTATCGTCATCACCATCGCGCCGGGAACCCGGGACGAGTCGGTTCATATCCCCGTCATCGTCAGCCAGGCCGGTCTCCACGACGTGGTGTACAATACGTTCATCGTCGGAGAAGACTCCGATGTCACCATCGTCGCCGGCTGCGGGATCCACTGCGGCGGATCCTCGCCAGAGGGGCACGAAGGGATCCACGAATTCCGGATCGGCAAGCATGCGCGCATGAAATACGTCGAAAAGCACGTGGCTCTCGGCGAAGGAAAGGGCAAGCGCAGCCTCAACCCGACGACCCGCGTTTTTATGGAGGAAGGCGCCTATGCCGAGATGGAATTGAGCCAGATCGGCGGCGTCGACGAGGCGGTCAGGCGGAACGAGGCGCAGCTCGGGCCGGGGAGTTCGCTTCTCATCACTGAACGGGTTCTGACGGACGGGCGGCAGTCAGCCGTCTCCCGGAACGAGATCGTGCTCGCCGGAGAAGACAGCAAGGCCAACATGATCTCCAGATCCGTCATCAAAGGGGATTCGCGGCAGGATTTCTACGCGACGCTGGATGCGCAGGCCAAATGCTTCGGGCATATCGAGTGCGATGCGATCATCATGGACAACGGGACCAACGAGACCATCCCGTCCTTGAAGGCGAGGCATCCGGAAGCCGAAATGACCCACGAGGCTTCCATCGGCAAGATCGCCAACGACCAGCTCATGAAGCTGATGAGCCTCGGCCTGACTTACGACGAGGCTGTGAATAAGATCATCCAGAGCTTCCTAAAATAGTTCCCTGTCGGAAACGGTCTTTTTTGCCCATCTCCGCGTCAACCTGCACGTTTGCTTGTGCGGCGACCTAGAGGTCGCCTCCGCGCAAACGCTTGGTTTCCTTGATACGGGCAAAAAATCCTCATTTCCGAATCGGAAATCGGGCTTTGCGGGGAAGTATCATTTCCGAACCGTAAACGGGGAGTACCAGCCTCCTAGGATTTGGCGTAGCTGTGAAGGCCTGCCAGGTAATTCACTCCAAAATAGGTGAAAAGCACACAGGCGAATCCCACCAGGCACAAGACCGCGATTTTCTTTCCGCGCCATCCCCTGACGAGGCGGGAATGGAGCACCGCGGCATAAACAAGCCACGTGATGAGCGACCATGTCTCCTTCGGGTCCCAGCTCCAGTAGCTGCCCCAGGCCGAATGGGCCCACACCGAACCGGTGATGATGCCGAGGGTCAGCATGAGGAACCCGATTACGACCATCTGATAATTCAGTTCGTCCAGCATGCCGGTCGAGGGCAGAAGCCGCGTAATCCTCCTAGGGGAGCCCGCCTCGCTTCTCTTCTTCATGAGGTACATCAGGCTCAGCCCGAAAGAGAGGCCGAAGGCGGCATAACCCACGAAGCACGTGATCACATGGGAGATGAGCCAGTTGCTCTTGAGGGCGGGGATCAGCGGCTGGATCTGGCTGTTGATCCCAGGTGAAAACGAAGCGTAAGCCATTGCGAGGAAGGCCAGGGGAGTGGCAAAGGCCCCGAGGGTGCGGTTCCGGGTGCGCCACTCCACCAGCAGGTAGAGAAACATGATCATCCAGGAGAAGAAGATGAGGGACTCATAGAGGTTGGAAAAGGGGGCGTGGCCGATCCCCATCCTGTAAGATTCGAACCATCGCAGCGCGATGGCGAACGTGTGCCCGATCAGGCCCGCCGCCGAGATCCCTGTGGCGATCAGCCCCGGGGCCTTGCGGTGCATGATCAGCATGAGCAGATAGAACAGAAACGCAGCGAAGTAAAAGAACGTAATGTAGCTCAATATAGTCGCATTCAGCATCGTATTCAGGCCTTTCTATCTCGTGTCCATTTACAGGGGAGCATCCCGCCTTGCCGGGGGGGTTGTCCCGGGAACGGACTTCCAGGCGCACGCATGCGCTGCCCCCGTTTCGTACGCTCGGTCAGTCGTTGCGATCGTTCAGAAGGCGGTTTAAATCGCCCGTCAGACGCTCGAGCTCCCGTTCGAGGCCGACGGGGTTTTTGCTGGATCTCCCCGCGATGCGCACACGGTTCGCGCCGTTTTCGATCCGGTCCAGGCGCACCCAGATATGCCGATGGGACATAAAGAAGGTGACGATGAAACCCGCGACCATCATGAAGCAGCCCGCCCAGACAAGCGGTACGCCGGGGTCGCGGTTGACCTGCAGTCCCGTGTAATAGCGGCTTTCCAGTTGAGTCAGCACGAAGGTGTAAGGTTCGAAGGCGGCCGGGTTCAGGCGCGGGTTGTGCCCGAAAATCCCAGGGAACCGCTCCTGAACGGCCCCGACGTTCTGAAAGACCCAGAATTGCATCTCATCCCCATCGTGCGGTTTGACGCCGATCAGGACGGCGGGGCCCATGACGCCCATCATGTTGGGGTTGGCATCGAGGACCCTGAAGACCCCTTCCTTGCCGGGCAGTTCAACTGCGGGGCCCTGGATCTCGGCATCGACAGGCGTCGTCGCAGGCGGGTCGCCGGCGCGCATGAGGTGGAGGTGCACCCGCCTGCCGGGAGTCGAGCCGTAGCTCGACTGGTAGAAGGTCACGCCTTCGAATTCGGTGGGGTGGTTCACCCGGATGGCCCGCTCGGCGGCCACCTCCCCGTCGACGAGAAAGGTGAGGTCGGAGCGGTATTCTTTGGGTGCCCCGCTTTCATAGAATTCCACCACGAACCGGTCGCAGCGGACCTCGAAGCCGAGCGGCATGGTTTCCATACGGTTTCTGACCGCGATCTCATCGATCGTCTCGCCCTCGACAATGTTGACGAAGCCTTGAAAGCCGAGAAAGGAGCCGATCAATCCCCCCACCAGGATGAGGAATACGCTCAGATGGACCAGGTAGACCCCGAAGTGGGCGTAGCGGCCCTTTTCGGCATGCCAGGACGAACGCGTCTCGTCTTTGGCGGCATGAACGCGCTTGTAGCGCGAACGAAGGAGCGCTTCGATACGGCCCGGGAGATCACCGGGGTTTCCTTCGACCAGGAAGGCCTGCTCCTCGGGCAGGTTTTCGAAAGGCTGTTCACGCTCCGGGCTCGGTTGAGCGCGGAAGCGCCCCCAGGCCGTGGGGAACCGGTCGATCGAGCAGACCAGGAGGTTGACCGTCAGCGCGCCCAGGAAAATTCGGAACCAAAAGGCATGGTACATATCGAAAAGGTCGAGGGCCGCGAAGAGACGGAATACCCAGGGGCTCAGCTCGCGGGCGAATTTCAGGGCCTCCTGCTGCTGGGGGATGAGCGTGCCGGCGATGGACGTGATCGCCAGGATGATCAGAAGCGCGATGGTCAGTTTGACTGAACTGAAAAAACGCCACAAAAAATGGACCTTTGTGTCTGGCGGGGTCCGGGATGTCGTCTGGGCCAAATTCCAATCCCCCATTCATTCATAAGGATAAGTGAGCTGAGCGCGCGAAGCGCGTAAAGGAAAAATCCTCATTTCCGGTACAAGACCATTTCCATTACAAACGAGTTTCCAATCCGGAAATGAGGATTTTTGGCCAATATCAAGGAGATCAAGCGTTTGCGCGGAGGCGACCTGTAGGTCGCCGCACAAGCAAACGTGCAGATTGACGCCGAGATTGGCCAAAAAGACCATTTCCGGATGGAAACTCTAATTATCGGCATCATAGATGAAGGGCGCAAGCGAAATATGCCAAATGGGCGATGTTCGATCGCTGCAACCTTTTTTCTTCGCACCGAAAGCGTCTTCGGGCCAGATCCGTTGGTGCGGACAGGCGGAAACATGCAGTCAGAGGCCGGTATCGGCCGGAAAGGCGGTTTTCGTCTAAATAGCGGGTTTCCGAGCAGCCGGAATTTTCCGTTGCTCCAAGACCGCGCGTTTGGTATCAGGATTCATTCGGGAAGGGAAGACGGCCCTGCGTGATTTCGAGGGGGGATGTTCCGGCGGGTTGGGCGCTGTCCGCCTGTCCCGGAGCGCCGTGCCGCGGGCGGGAGAACGGGGCCGGTATTCAAGGAGACAACCGACATGAACCAACGGCCTCTGAGCCGCTTTTCCGGGCTTTTCTGGCGTTTTGCCATCCTGGCCTTCGTCCTGTCTTTCATCCTCCCGTCGTCGAAGTTCGTCGGCGGCATGGCGGATGATGCCTTTATCGTCTGGTTGGCACGAATTCTTTGGGTGGCGGGTCTGTCAGCAGGTTTTACCGTTCTCTTCTGGCTGGCGGGCCGCTTGAGGACCCGGAAGGGCGCGCCGGGCCCCGCGAAGGGGGCCGGGAAAGACGGCGCGCGTGCAGCCGGGGGGGATGGGCCGTCCGCCGCGCGCCCCGGCACCGGAGGAAAGGACGGCTGAGCCTGCCGCCCGGCGGTGCCTGCAAGACTCTCCGATTATCTGTTGACAAGCGAGACGGGCGCTTTTTAGAATACGTCTGTTCGGAGATAATGCAGAACCATTCCCTGATGTCGGGATGGTTCTTGACGGCCCCGATCAGCGCAGCAAGGCCGCAACATCAACCAGGAGGCCGGGCGCGGTCTCTTTTCAAAGCGAAGGATGCTGCCCAATGAAAGAATCCGGAAAGAGTCGTGAGGCGGGCAAGACCAAGTGGGTCGTGGCCTTGGTCGTCGCGGTCCTGGTCTGCTTCTCTCTGGTGGTCATGGTCGTCAATTCCAGAAAACCGGAGCCCCTCGAACTGTCCGATTACGACCGGAATGTGAGAGGGGCCGCTTTCGTCCGCGCCAATCTGGTCCTCCTCGAGCAGATGATCGACAACTGGCTGCCGAACGATCTTTTCTGGCCGACGATCTTTCTGGACAACATGCCCAACTTCCAGCTCGGGCAGCTCGAGCTGGTCCGCTACAACCTGCGCGTTCTGAGGGACGAACTGACCCGGCTGCGTACGACGGACAAGATCGACCGGCTGGCGGAAGAAGCGTTTACCGCGATATCGAACGATCCCCGCAGGTGGTGGTTCCCGTCTGCAGAAAGCAAGTGGAAGCTCGCCCACGCCAAGCTCGACACCTTCTATGGCAATCTTCTGACCGGGAAATCGACCTTCTATGCCCGGGCGGACAACCTCGCCACCCTGATGACGGAGTACGCCTCCCTCATGGGCGGGATCAATACCCGCCTCATGAATGCGCCCGGGGACATCCGGGCGGTGCTGATCGACGAGGAGGACGCCGGAGGGTCCGGGGGCGGGATTGAAATCGTGCAGGTCGACATCCCCTGGAGCGAGATCGACGACAACTTCTACTACGCGCAGGGAGCGGCTTACGCCCTCCTGGCCTCTTTCAAGGCGATCCGGGTCGATTTCCATGACATCCTCGTGAAGAAGAACGCCCTCAAGCTGCTGGACAAGGTCATGGAATCCTTGCAGCGATGCGACTTCGAGCCTCTGATCATCTTCAACGGGGATCCGGAGAGTGTTTTCGCCAACCATTCCTTGAATCTTTCCGGGGTCTTCAATGATGCCCGCCAGAAGATCAGTTCGCTGATCGTAGCCTTGAACCAGGGATAGCCCCCCGCTCCCAAGCCTGTCATGATCTATTCGCGGCGGTCCGGGCGCTGCCTCGCCGCCGCCGAAAGCCCACCGACATGCACGAAATGTCTATCGCTCAGGGTTTGATCGACATCCTTCGTGAAGAGATGTCCAACCACCGGGCCGAGCGCCTGCGCCGCGTCAAGGTCCGGATCGGAGAGCTTTCCGGTGTGGTTCCGGACGCCCTCTCGTTCTGTTTCGGCGTAATCATCGAAGGGACGGAGCTGGACGGAGCCTTGCTGGAGCTGGAGCAGGTCCCGCTGGAGGGGCGCTGCCGCGCGTGCGGGGCGTGTTTCCGGATCCGGAACTACGCTTTTCAATGCCCGGAGTGCGGGGACGGATCCATTGAAATCGTCTCCGGCAGGGAGTTGTCCATCGTCGAAATGGAGGTGGACGAAGAAGGGGGAAATGGATGAAGATCGCAGTGGTCAGGGACATTCTCGATGCCAACGAGCGCATCGCCCGGGAAAATCGACGGCTTTTCGACCGGAAAGGCCTGTTGGTGATGAATCTCATGAGTTCGCCGGGGGCGGGGAAGACGAGCCTCCTCGAACAGACGATCGAGGCCCTCGGCGGCGATCTCAGGCTGGGGGTCATCGAGGGGGACATCCAGTCCTCGAAGGATGCCGAACGGATCGCCCGCCGGGGGGTGCAGGTCGTCCAGATCAACACGGGCGGGGCCTGCCACCTGGACGGCAACATGATCCGCGACGCCCTGGACGCGCTCGACCTGGACCGAATGGATCTTTTGGTCGTCGAGAATGTCGGGAATCTCGTCTGCCCCGCGGAGTTCCATGTGGGCGAGGACTTCAAGGCCATGATCCTGAGCGTCACCGAGGGAGAGGACAAGCCCGCGAAATATCCCCTCATGTTCCGTGAGTCGAAGGTTCTGGTCATCAACAAGATCGATCTCCTCCCTTATCTCGACTGCAGTGTGGAGCAGATCCGCGAGGAGGCGCTGAAGGTCAATCCCGAACTGGTGCTGTTCGAGGTCTCCTGCAAAACCGGCGAGGGGCTCGACCGGTGGGTGGACTGGCTCAAAGAGGCGGCCCGTGCCCGCCGGCCCCCGCTGGAATGAAATGATCGAGCGCGTCAAAGGGTCGATCAGGGGCACCGTTCAGGGTGTCGGATTCCGACCTTTCATCTATACGCTTGCCAGGCGCCACGGGCTGTCCGGCTATGTCCGGAACAGCCCGGACGGGGTCGAGGTGGAGGTCGAAGGCCCTCTGGTCGGGATCGAGCGGTTCTTCGAAGAGGTCGAAGCCCAGCCGCCGCCGCTCGCGCGCATCGAGACGGTGATCCGGCGGCCGATGCCTTCCTGGGGCGACAAGCGGTTCGTCATCCGCGAGAGCCTGCCCCGCGGGGAAAAGGACGCCCTCATTCCGCCGGATGTGTGCGTCTGCAGCACGTGCCTGGCTGAGATGCGCGACCCGGCCGACCGTCGGCACCGCTATCCGTTCATCAATTGCACGTTCTGCGGGCCCCGTTACACGATCGTGAAGGAGGTGCCCTACGACCGGCCCGGAACGACCATGGCCGGCTTCCCCCTCTGCGAGGCCTGCCGTTTGGAATACGAGGACCCGCTCGACAGGCGCTTTCATGCAGAGCCGATCGCATGCCCGGAATGCGGTCCGCGCGTTTCGCTCTGCGACGCGGCCGGGCGGCCCCTCGAGGGGGAGGACCCCTTGTCCGCCGCGTGCAGCCTGATCGAATCCGGACACATCCTGGCCGTCAAAGGGCTCGGGGGTTTCCACTTGGCGGCCGATGCCGCCCAGGACGAGGCGCTGAAGCGCCTGAGGAGCCGGAAGCGCCGGGACGGGAAGCCGTTCGCCCTGATGGTGAAGGATCTCGCGGCGGCGCGCCGGATCGCTGTTTTCAACCAGGCCGAGGCGCGGTGCCTCTCTTCCCTGGAGCGTCCGATCGTGCTCCTGCGCAAGAGGCGCGGACACGGGTTGTCCGATGAGGTGGCGCCGCGGAGCCGTCTTTTCGGGGTGATGCTCCCGTATACGCCCCTGCACGCCCTGTTGATGGAAGGGCGCTTCCCCGCCCTGGTGATGACGAGCGGCAACCGCTCCGGCGAGCCGATCCAGATCGACAACGGGGAGGCCCTCAGGGATCTTGCCGACGTCGCCGATGGCTTCCTGCTGCACAACCGCGACATTCACATCCACTGCGATGACAGCATCCTGCGCGTGGTCGCAGGGTCCCCGAGTCCCATGAGGCGCTCGCGCGGCTTCGTCCCTGGACCGGTCCATCTGCCGGAGGCCCTGAAGGACCTGCCCCCGGTGCTGGCGGTGGGCGCCGAACAGAAGAGCACCGTCTGCCTGACGAAAGGCGGCCGTGCTTTCCTGAGCCAGCACATCGGCGATCTGCACAACCTCGAGACCCTGCGCGTCTTCGAACGGACGATCTCGCACCTCGAGGGCCTTCTCGGCGTGCAGCCGCAGGTGCTGGCCCGCGATCTGCACCCCGATTATCTCTCATCGGTTTTCGCGCGCGCCCGAACCGGCTGTCCGGTGGTGCCCGTGCAGCATCACCATGCCCACATCGTCAGCTGCCTCGCCGAGCACGGCTTCGAGGGGCCGGTGATCGGGCTGGCCATGGACGGGACGGGCTACGGTCCGGACGGGACGATCTGGGGCGGGGAGATCCTGCTGGCCGACTGGGTGTCATTCGAGCGCGCCGGCCACCTCGAAGGCGTTCCCCTTCCCGGAGGGGACGCAGCGGTCCGGCACCCCTGGCGTATGGCGCTGGCCTATCTGGACCAAGTCTTCGGCGACGGCCTTTTCGGTTTGAAGATCCCGCTCCTGGACGAGCTCGACCCGGGCCAGGTCGAGCTCGTTCTGCAGATGTGCCGGACCGGCTTGAACGCGCCTCCGACGTCGAGCTGCGGCCGGTTCTTCGATGCTGCGGCGGCCTTGATCGGGCTGCGGCGGAGCGTCACCTACGAGGGGCAGGCGGCCTTCGAGCTCGAGATGTGCCAGTCCCGGACGAAGACGAAGGGTTACCCCTGGAGGGTCAGCCCCCTTGACGACGGGTCATGGCTCCTCGAGGCGGGGCCGATCATCACGGCGCTCGTGGAGGACCTCGCAGCCGGAAAGCCTGCGGGAATCATGAGCCGGAGGTTTCACCTGGCGCTCATCGAGATGCTGTCGGAAGTGTGCAGGGGCATTCGGGAACAGACCGGCCTTTCCGTCGTCGCGCTGAGCGGCGGGGTCTTCCAGAACGCGACCCTCCTCGAAGGCCTGACGGGGCTCCTCGAGCGCGGGGGCTTTACGGTATTGAGCCATCGGCTCGTGCCATGCAACGACGGTGGGTTGAGCCTCGGGCAGGCGGTCTGCGTCGCTCTGCAGACCACCGGTTGGAGCGGACGCTTCGCCGGGGGTGATCATCAGGCCGGTTCGGGCGCCGTGGCATGCGGCGGTCGATGGGGGCGGACGACATGAAGCATATCGATGAATACCGCGACCGATCCGTTGCACAGGCCCTGGCCGCGCGGATCGGACGGATGGTCGAACAGGTCGGGCGGCCGATCCGCCTGATGGAGATCTGCGGGACGCACACCATGGCGATCTTCCGCCACGGCATCCGAAGCCTTCTCCCGGAGGAGATCGAACTGGTCTCGGGTCCGGGGTGCCCGGTGTGCGTCACGGCCGCCGAGGACATCGATCGATGCCTTCGGCTCGCCCGCGAGCCGGGCGTGATCGTGGCGACCTTCGGGGACCTCCTGCGCGTTCCAGGCAGCGGTTCGTCCCTCCGGCTGGAGCAGGCCGCGGGCGCGGATGTGCGCATGGTCTACTCGACCATGGACGCGCTCGACCTGGCGAAGGAAAACAGGCGCTCCGATGTGGTCTTCCTGGGGATCGGTTTCGAGACGACCGCCCCGACCGTCGCAGCCGCCCTGCAGACGGCCGGGCGGCTGGGGGTCGAGAACTTCTCGGTCCTTGCCATGCACAAGCTGCTGCCGCCTGCGATGCAGGCGCTCCTGGCGGATCCGGATATCCATGTGGACGGGTTCATCTGTCCGGGGCATGTCACGACGATCATCGGCACGTCGGCCTACCGGGATGTGGCCGAACGTCATCGCAAACCTTGCGTGGTGACGGGTTTCGAGCCGGTCGACATCCTCGAGGGGATTCTCATGCTGGCCGGACAGATCGCGCAGGGGCGCGCCGAGGTCGAGATCCAGTACCGCCGGGCAGTGAACGCTGAAGGCAACCCCGGGGCCCTGGGCTGCATGTGGGAGGTTTTCGAGCCGGCCGATGCGCTCTGGCGCGGCCTTGGGACGATCGCCGGGAGCGGCTTGAAGATCCGGGACCAACATGGCGGCCGGGATGCCCGGCTGCGCTTCGACCTCGCCGTCCCGCCGGCGGTGGAGCCGGCCGGGTGCCGCTGTGCCGAGGTGTTGAGGGGGCGGATGCGTCCCCCTGAGTGTCCGCTTTTCGGCCGGCGCTGCACGCCCCAGGATCCCGTAGGCCCCTGTATGGTCTCGGGGGAGGGGACGTGTGCGGCCTATTACCGCTACCGCTGCTGAGGTTTTTCATGTTCGAGAACATCCGTCTTGCCGACCTGCCCGAACGGGCCGTGCGTGTGCTGAGGGCGCCCTCGAGCACCCGGCCGGCGATCTGGCTCCTCGAGGAAGAAGGGGCAGGGGCCGTCGTCAAGGATTTCAGCGTCAACCATGCGTGGTACCGCCACACGGCTGGACGCTTCCTCGTCTGGCGTGAGCAGAAGGCCCTGCGGCGCCTTGCCGGCGTCCCGGGCGTCCCGCGGTTGATCGGAGTGGTCGATGGGGTCGCGATCGTCATGGAGCGGCTGCCGGGCCGGACGCTCGAAAACCTGGAGCAGGAGCGCACGCTCGACCCAAATTTCTTCGATCGACTGCAGGAGGCGGTTCTGCAGTGCCATGCGAGGGGGGTCGCTCACTGCGACCTGAAGCGCGCCGCGAACATCCTATTCGGAGACGACGGCCGGCCTTATATCATCGACTGGGGGGCTTCCATCTCGGCGAGCGAGTTCCGGTTCTTCGGGTTGAGGCGGATCTTCGAGCGCTTCGAAGAGGACGACCTCCTGGCGGTGATCAAGGTGAAGCTGCGCCACTGCCCGGACCAGGTGAGCGCGGAGGAAAAGGCCCGGCTGTATCGGAGGAGCGCCCCGGAGCGCCTCATCCGCCGCCTGCGGGACCGTCTGCGGGAGGTCCTTCAGCGGGTCGCCTGACAGGGGCCTGGAGGCCTTCCTCGGTGTCTTCGTAGACCTCGGGATCGAAGCGCGGGGTGCACAGCGCCAGGAATACGAGGTCCGAGCTCCCCGTGCTGGTGATGCGCTGTGAGGCGGCGGGTGGGATGAGGATGACGTCGCCCGGAAGGACTCGGGCGCCGGGCATCCCTTCGACCTCGACCAGTCCGGTCCCCTCGAGGATGACATAGCGTTCGACGGTTCCCCGCAGGCGGTGCCATCGGGTGGTCCGGCCGGCCGGGACCCTCGCGCGGGCGACCGACAGCCCCGGGTCATCGGCCGAGTTGGACACTTCGATGATGAAACACCCCTCCTCCGTGTAGAATTCCGCAGAGAGATCGAGCTGTTTGACGACGGGCTGCATGCTGTCACTCCTTGACGCTCCCCGCTTTGCCGCGGGATGCTCCGGCAAACGAACGGATGGGGCCGCAAGAGGGCCTTGTCCGGGTGCGGAAACGCCGCCTCTCAGCCCCGGAGTCCTTTTTTATAGATCTTGCCCGAGCCGGTGCGCGGGAGGCTCTCCAACAGTTCCACGCTCTTCGGGCATTTGTAGCCGGCCAGGTGCTTCCGGCAAAAGGCGATGACCTCCTCGGGCCGGACCTCGCAGCCGGGCTTCGGCACCACGTAGGCCTTCACCGCCTCCCCCCATTTCGGATCGGGCACCCCCACGACGGCCGCCTCGAGGATGTCCCGGTGCTGATAGAGGACGTTTTCCACCTCGGTGGAATAAACGTTCTCGCCGCCGGTGATGATCATGTCCTTCTTGCGGTCAACGATGTTGACGTAGCCTTCCGCGTCGATGACCGCCAGATCCCCTGTGTAGAGCCAGCCGTCCCGGATGGCCTTCGCCGTCTCATCCGGAAGGTTCCAGTATCCGGGCGTGACCGTGTCCCCTTTGACGATGATCTCCCCGACCTGCGTTTCATCCGCCGCGACATCCCGCCCGGCCTCATCCACGACCCGCAGCCTCACGTTGATGAACTCCCTCCCCGTCTTGGCCTTGTAGCGGAGCTGTTCTGCCGGCGGCAGCGACCTCATGGGGCCTTTGAGGAGGGAAAGCGTGAGGTAGGGGCTGGTCTCGGTCATCCCGTAGGTCTGGACGTAGTCGCATTGGAGGGTCTCCATGATCCGGCGCACCGTTTCGGGAGCGATCGGCGCTCCGCCGCTCAGCATGAAGCGGAGCGAGGAGTAGTCGAATTTCCCTGCCCGCGGCTCGTTCACCATCAGGTTGAGCATGGTCGGTATGAGGTTCGTCAGCGTGATCCTCTCGCGCTCGATGGTCTCGAGGACGCGCAGGGCCTCGAAGACGGGCAGGATGACGTGCTTGCCGCCCGCCCAGGTGATCGCGAAGGTCGCCCAGGCGTCCGCGAGGTGAAAGAGGGGCGCGACGTGGAACCAGTGGTCGCTGTCCGTGATGTGGAGTTCGGCGATGGTGCCGAGGGCGTGGCTCTTGACGTTTCCGTGCGTCAGCATGACGCCCTTCGGCCGGCCGGTGGTCCCGCTGGTGTAGTAAAGGTGGGCAACGTCCCGGTCCTCGAGGGCGATGGGCGGCGGGGGGTCCGGTGGTTCAGCCGCGATGAGGGCCTCGTAGCCGGCCTCGTTCCCTCCGCCGGACGCGGAGTCCCTCTGGGTCCAGATGACCCGCTCGAGGTCCGGCGCGAGCGTCGGGAGGCCCCGGACAGGTTCCTGGAAGCGGCCCTGGGCGATCAGGACCCTGGCCCCGCTGTCCTGGAGGATGAAGCCGAGTTCCCCCGGGGAAAGCCGGAAGTTGAGCGGCACGAGGATGAGGCCGAGGTGGGCTGCGGCAAAATAGCTTTCGAGAAAGACGTGGCAATTCTCATGGAGGACGGCGAGGCGGTCGCCTTTTGCTAGGCCCATTCGGCGGAGTGCGCCGCAAAGGCGCCAGACCCTGGCGGCGAGTGCGGCATAGTCCATGCGGAGATCCCCGCAGACGACGGCCTCACGCTGCGGGTGAAGCCTCACAGCCTTTGGGAGCAGTTCATTCAGGGGCATAAGGGAATCCTTTCTGTTTTTTCCAACGGGAAAGGTCAGGGGTTTCACCAGGCTTTCCTCCGGATGAAAGCCTGGTCTTGAAGGTCTCGTCACAGCGCACCGCGATCGATCCGAAAGCATGGCCCTTCAGAGCAGGATGCGCTCCTTCGGCCCATAGCACAATCGCAAGGCAGGGGTCAAGCGCACGCTTCCAGCATCCGTCCCCAAGCAATGATGCACACTGTTCTGTGCGATTCTCAAGGCCAGGCCTTTTCGGATGATCGGGCTCCTTCTCTTTGGAGAAGCAGTGGGACGAATATTTCCCGGAGGCTGCAAAAAGATCACAGGAGGGGGCTCCGTCGGCGGACTCCGTGTCGTTTGCCGATGCATCCGATTTCAGGAGTTATTTTTGCCTTGGTCGGCGTCTCCCACCCCGGTACGGCGGCCTTCTCCCCTGCCGCTGAACGCGGCCAGAAGGTTGTCCCCGCTTGGTGGGAAGAGAGAAAGCGGTGTTCGCGCAGCCTGGCACATGGCTTGCAAATACTGCGGGGTGCCGTCAGTGATCCGCTGCGGGGGGTGCAAAGCGAAGCCTCCGCGAAGATGCCGTCGTTCATGTTCAATGAAAGGGTTGCCTCCTTGAAGAAAAACCTTCTCCCAGTGGGAGCGTGCCTGCCTGCGCTGCTCATCTTTCTCGTCCTGACGCTGACGTACATCGCCTCATCTGCGGGGATGCACCGGGCGCCGGACCTCTATGCCATCGACACCCAAAGCCCCGGCCCCGTCCGGCTGGGGATGGAATTTATTTTCAGACAGGCCTTTTATATCCTTGCGGCCCTGTCCCTCTTCTGGTCCGCATTTCTTGCCTGCCAGGTGTGGTCCGTCAAACAGAGATACGCAGACCTCATCCGGAAGCGGGGCGAGTTCGAGCGGATCACAAAGGAATTCGACGAGGGGTTGCGGGGCAGGACCGGAGGCAGCCGCCCCGATTCCGATGCATCGATTTTATGAACCGGTGAAAGGGTGATGTTCGTGGTTTCGAAGGCCTAGGAGTCCGCTCCGACGGCCGCCAAGGTCAGGAACAGGTTGCCATGTCGGCTTGAACTCCGTCCCGATCCTGTGGGGGAGGCAGCAAGATCCGGGGGGCTCTCTGCTGTCAGGTGTATTCAAGCAGGCCGGCAGCCTTTTTCCTGGGTGCCGGGATCTTGGCGATCCCGGCACCTTATCCCAACAAAGAGGACCGCTTTATTCTTGGCATGGCCAGGGATACAGCGGTCCTCTTTGTTTGTACCCTTCATTCGTTTCCTTTTTTGGGGCAGGGGACCGAACCACGTTGTATAATGCCGGCAGGCTGCCCTGCCCGTCTGCACCTTGGTGGACCTCGCTGCTTTCAGGTTTCAGGGGCGATGGAGCGCCCTGCCTCTGTGCAGTGGATGGGTTCTTCCCGGTGGTTTTAAAGGCTTGAGGCAGCGCGTCGGCCGGTCGGATGGATGGACGATGAGCGGAGTCTTTCCTGCGGGCCGACCCAAACCTTTCAGTGATGGAGTGAAGGAGGAGATGAGCGGTATGGCTTACAGCGGTGGTTCGAGGCGGTTTGCGAAATGGTTGCGGACAACTTTATGGGTCGGGATGGCGGTGCTTTGCGCTTCAGCGGTCGGCGGTGCGGCCTGTGCCGAGGGACCGGAGCCCGCACCAGGCCATGGGTGGCCCGACCTGGCGGCGTTGGTCAGGGTCGGCGGACCGCTCTCCTTTTGCGGGGAACCGGTGCCTCTCGACAACCGGGAGGTGCGGGAGCGGCTCGAGAAAGAGCTGCTGCTGACGATTTGGGACCGGCCGCAGGTGATGCTCTGGTTGAAGCGGTCGACGCGCTACTTTCCCGCCATCGAGCAGATGCTAAGGGATGCGGGTCTCCCGGAGGACATCAAGTACGTGGCGATCGCCGAAAGCGCTCTGCGGGCGCATGCGGGGTCGCCGAAAGGGGCGATCGGCTTCTGGCAGTTCATGCCGGCCACGGGGCGCCGGATGGGGCTCAGGATCGATTCGCACCTGGACGAACGGCGGAACCTGCGCAATTCGACCGATGCCGCGATCCGCTACCTGTCCGCCCTGTATGCGCAGTTCCAGTCCTGGACCATGGCCGCGGCGGCCTACAACATGGGGGAGGCCGGCCTTCAGACGGAGGTCTTGGAGCAGGGGACCGATGATTACTACCTGCTCTACCTGCCGCTCGAGACCCAGCGGTTTCTCTTCCGCATCCTGTCAGCCAAGATGATCTTCTCCGATCCCCTCAAGTACGGGTTCCGTCTCGAAGAAGAAGATTTCTATCCGCCGGTGGCGTCGGACAGGGTGCAGGTCGTCTGCTCACAGGCTGTGCCGATCCGGATCGTGGCGCAGGCAGCGGGGGCGACATTCAAGCTGATCAAGGACCTCAACCCGGAGCTGAGGGGGTATTATCTGCAGACCGGGACCCATGAGATCGCCGTGCCCGAAGGGGCTGGCGAAGATTTCCAGCGCCGTTTCGAGGAGCATCTGACCACATGGAACAAGGGGCGCGCCGAACAGGTCTACACCGTCAGGAGCGGTGACAACCTGTCCATCATCGCCGAACGCTTCAATGTGCCCTTGAAGGCGCTGCTCATCTGGAACCGCCTCGACATGAACCACCCCATCCAGCCTGGTCAGCGCCTGGTGATTTATCAGCCCGGCCGGCAGAATTCCTCCAACGCCTCGGAGGCTGAATAGGAGCAACCTCCGAAAGAGGCCTGCAGGATATAAAAGGAAATCAATTTATTGCACGTAGGCGACCTGTGCAGGTCGCCGCGCAAGCCAACGTGCAGATGGACGCCGAGATTGGTTAAAAAGAGCCTTTCCGGATAGAAACTCGGCAACTCCAAGAGGGTGAGCCCAAAAGGGGGACGGTGTATTTTTTGGCACGACCGAAAATGCACCGTCCCTTTTTGGTTGGATTTGACTTTCTGTGTAATTTCTATTAAAATAATTTCACGTCAAAATATTATCCATGAAACCCGCGCGTCATGCCGGCCAAGCGCCAGGCGCCTGCCGGGTCGGCCGCACAAGCCCGTCTCTTCATGAACGGCCTCCGGCACGCAGGCGCCTTGCCGGCCGGTGAAGCGCGGACAAAATCAGCGAGGAGAAGAAAGAGGATGTGTACCATTTGTGGACATTATGTGGAGAACGGAAGCATTCCATCAGTCGATATATACGATATGCTCAAGAAAATGGCCCACCGGGGGCCCGATACGCACGGCATCTTCATAGACGGGGCCGTCGAGCGGGCCGGGGAGATCGACGCTTTGAAGGAGAGTCTGCATGCTCCAAGCCGGATCGCCCTGGGCCACTCGACCCTGAAGATCGTCGGAAGGGGGAGACTGGGACAGCCCTACTGTTCGTGCGACGGAAAGCTGACCATGATCCACAACGGGGAGATCTACAACTACCGGAAGCTTCGCACCCTTCTGGTGCGACCCCATGACATCAAGACCACCAGCGACAGCGAGGTGGTGGTGCATCTGCTCGAGGAGACCTACCAGGGGGATCTGCTCGATGCGGTAAAGAAGGTGGTGCCGCTGCTCGACGGGATGTATGCGATCGCGGTGACGGACGGGAAAACGGTCGTGGTGGCGCGTGACCCCATCGGGAAAAAGCCGGTCTATTACACCCGCAACGAGGGTACGACCTACTTTTCTTCCGAGAAGAAGGCGATCTGGAACGGCAGGACCGCTCCCACGCGGCTCAATCCGGGGGAAATTCTCTGCCTCGAGGAGGCGGGTCCTCAGCTGCACGAGGGATATCACCTGCAGGCCCCCCCGATCGATATCGTCGATTTTCGCGAGGCGGTGGAGGCCTATAAGGACGTTTTGGTCAAGGCGTTGAAAAAACGGCTGACAGGCCTCACCCAATCCCGGTTGGGCGTCATCTTTTCCGGGGGGATCGATTCGGTTCTGATCGCGAAGCTGCTCCAAAGTGAGGGGAAATCCATCATCTGTTACTGCACCGGTACGGCGGATTCTGGGGATATGATCGCCGCCAGGGCTGTTGCGGAGGATCTGGGGCTCGAATTGAAGACCACGGTGATCGACGAGGGGACCGTCAGAAAGATCCTGCCGGAGGTCATTCGGAACGTGGAGGAGAGCGGACTGCTCCAGGTGGAGGTCGCCATCCCCATGTATATGGCCGCCAAGCTCGCGGCACAGGACGATATCCGTGTCATGTTCACCGGTCAGGCCGCTGACGAACTCTTTGCCGGATACCCCTGGTACAACGATGTGCTCGAGGAGGACGGGTATCTGAGGCTCCACGAGAAGCTCCTCGAGGATCTCGGGATGCTTTACACGGATACCCTCGAGCGCGAAGACAAACTGACGATGGCCCATGCGATCGAACTCCGGGCGCCGTATCTGGATCGGGATGTCATCCAGACCGCCATGCGCATCTCGCCCCGCCTCAAGCTGGATGGACCGGGCGACGCCCTCCGCAAACGGGTGCACCGCCAAGCCGCCGTCGAGTTGGGGGTGCCGCCCTATCTCGCTTTCCGGGGGAAAGACCCGGCGCAATCCGGCTCCGGGATCCACGGGATCATCGAACGGATCGCCTCGGGCTCGGGGCAGACGATCGACGCCGACCTCGTCGACGAAAATGTGCGCAGGGACAAGGGGAGCCTTTACCGTTACGGCGACAGCCTCTACGGGCGGGATCTCACCCGGTCCTACCTTCAGGAGATCGAGCAGACCATCCAGGATTCCTACACCTGCAGTTTCCTTTCGGCCGCTGCAGGAAGCGCCGGGCAATGAGAATCTGCATCGCCCAGATCAATTACAGCTCGGAGAACATCCATCGCCACTACGAGCGCATCACCGGGATCATCGAAGCCCACCGTTCGTGCGATCTGATCGTCTTTCCGGAGCTGATCCTGCACGGGCACCCGTCCTTCGAGCGTCCGGAGGGGTTTCTCTACCGTAAGATGAAGGTCGTTTACAGCACGATTTCGAGAGACCTCTACCGGTTCGTCGAGCGCGCGGGCGCCCGTGTCATCATCGGGGAGTTGAAACGAAAAGGGGATGACTACTTCAACGTCGCCACCTACATCGACGGAGGGCGGATCGAAAGCTATGTCAAGAGCCATGTCCATTGGACGGAACATTTCGTCCCCGGGACGCGCTTGAAGGTTTTCGATTCGCCGTTTGGCGGCATCGGGGTCAATATCTGCTTCGATGCCGCCTTTTCGGAGGTATGGCGGGTGCTGGCGCTGAAGGGGGCATGGATCGTGGTCAATATCGCAGCGGTTCCAGGGACCTTTCCCGTGGAGAACATGTGGCGGCGCTTTACGGGTGCGGCGGTCTTCAACCAGATCTTCGTCGTTTACGCCAACCGCCCGGGCGGCTACTTCGGCGGCTACAGCGCCGTGTTCGGACCGCGCGGGGAGAGGTTGGCGAACGCCGGTGCGGACGAGGAGGTGTTCGAGGTGGAGATCGACCCCGCCCGGGTGATCGAGTGGCGGCGGGAGGAGGATATCTACGCCAACCGGCGGCCGCTCCTTTACCGCGACATCACCCACCGGCACAAAGCGTAGACTCCTTTCTTTCCGCTCTCCCTCTGCCTAATCGCTCTGCAGCTCCCCCAGGCCGGCGAAGAAATCGAGGGATTCGGGGTTCCTGAGCGCGTCCTTGTTGAGGACGGGCTGGCCCTGGATCGTCTTCTTGACCGCCAGTTCGACCTTTTTCATGTTGAGGGTGTACGGGATGTCCGGGACCGCCAGGATCTTGGCCGGGACGTGCCGCGGGGAGGCGTTGGTGCGGATGGTGCTGCGCAGCCGCGCCTTCAGATCGTCGTCGAGCATGCAACCCGGCGCGGTCTTCACGAAAAGGATCACCCGCACGTCGTTCTTCCAGTCCTGCCCCACCACGAGACTGTCTTCCACCTCCTTGAACTGCTCAACCTGCCGGTAGATCTCCGCCGTGCCGATGCGCACGCCTCCGGGGTTCAGGGTGGCGTCCGAGCGCCCGTAGATGACGACCCCGCCGCGGTCGTTGATTTCGATGAAGTCCCCGTGTCGCCAGACGTTCGGGTAGACGTCGAAGTAGGCCGCGTGGTACTTGGAGCCGTCGGGATCGTCCCAGAAGTAGATCGGCATGGACGGCCAGGGGGCGGTGCAGACGAGTTCGCCCTTTTGGTCGATGACGCTCCGGCCGTTGTCGTCGAAGGCCTCCACCTTCATGGCGAGGCCGCGGCATTGGAGCTCCCCGGCGTAGACCGGCCCCATGGGGTTCCCGAGGGCGAAGCAGCCGTTCAGGTCGGTGCCCCCGGCGATGGAGGCCAGTTGGAGGTCCTGTTTGATGTCGCGGTAGACGAACTCGAAGCCCTCGACCGGCAGCGGAGAGCCGGTGGAAAGCAGGGCCCGCAGGGGGCCGAGGTCGAAGGCGTGCCCGGGCTTGACGCCGGCGTTTTCGAGCGCCGCGAGGTACCCGGCGCTGGTTCCGAAGACGGTGATCTTCTCGTCCTGCGCGAGCTCCCACAAGGCGTCCGCCGCCGGGTGGAACGGGTTGCCGTCGAAGAGCACCAGCGTGGCCCCCAGGGCGAGCGAGCTCGTCAGCCAGTTCCACATCATCCAGCCGCAGGTAGTGAAGTAGAAGATGGTGTCCTCGCGCTTGAGGTCCGTGTGGAGCATCAGCTCCTTCAGGTGGTGCACCAGGATGCCGCCGGTGCTCTGCACCATGCACTTGGGGAGCCCGGTCGTCCCCGAGGAGTACATGATGTAGAGCGGGTGATCGAACGGCAACTGGGCGAACTCCATCTCCGGGGGCGGGGAGGCCTCCTTGAAATCGTCATAGAGGACGGCCCTGGGGACGGCGCCGATGTCCGGGCGGTCCTGGGTGTAGGGGACCACCACGACCTGCCGGGTCGAGGGGAGGTCCTCGAGGATCTCCGCCACGCGGGCGAGCGAGTCGAAGGTCTTGCCCTTGAAGGGATAGCCGTCGGCGGTGAAGAGGACCGTGGGTTTGATCTGGCCGAAGCGGTCGAGGACGCCTTTGATCCCGAAATCGGGTGAGCAGGAGGACCAGACGGCCCCGAGGCTGACGGCGGCCAGCATGGCGGCCGTGGTCTGGGGCATATTGGGCATGAACCCGACCACGCGGTCGCCCGGCGCGACGCCGACCCGCTTCAGGGCGGCGGCAAGGGCGGCGGTCTCTTCGTACAGCCTCCGGTAGGTCCAGCGGATGGTCTCGCGGCCTTCGCTCTTGAAAATCAGCGCCGTGCGGTCGTCGCGGTAGCGCAGGAGATTTTCGGCAAAGTTCAGCCGCGCCCCGGAGAACCATTTGGCGCCCGGCATTTTGGACAGGTCGTCGATCACCTCGCGGTAGGGTTCGGAGGCGATCACGCCGCTGAACTCCCAGAAGGCGGCCCAGAAGTCGGGGATGTTCTGGACGGACCAGGCATAGAGGCTAGGGTATTCGTCGAAGGTCTTCCCGAAGCGGCGGTTGACGTGCTGCATAAAACGGTACATATTGCTGGACTGGATGCGCTGCTCAGACGGTTCCCACAGAAGCTTCGCCATGATATGATCCTCTCTGCTCAAATGGTTGAAGGATAAAGACGACCGCGGCATCACCGCAGTGCGATCACCATCTGGGAAAGAAACCTTGCAGACCTCAAACCAGCCACGCCCCAGGCTTATCGTCAGCAACCGCCTCGAGGCGCTCGTGGAGCAGCTTGCCGCCGCCCTCGAAGCCCCGCTGTCATCGCCCATGGCCGCAGAGACGATCGTCGTCCAGAGCCAGGGCATGGCGCACTGGTTGTCTATGCAGCTTGCCCGGCGGCTCGGGGTCTGCGCCAACGTGCGCTTTCCGTTCCCGAACGCCTTGGTGGAGGAGCTTTTCCGAAAGGTGATGCCTGCGATCCCGGAATCCTCCCCCTTCGAACCGGGTGTCATGACCTGGAGGATTATGAAGGTTTTAGGCGGATTCGTCAACGCCCCCGGCGCCGATTCGCTGAAGGCGTACCTCGGGCGGGGCGACGATCCGCTCAAGGCGCTGCAGCTGGCGGACCGCATCGCGGACACCTTCGATCAGTATCTGCTCTTCCGCCCGGAGATGATGCTTGCGTGGGAGACGGGAGAGGATGCGCAGTGGCAGGCCGAGCTTTGGCGCCGGATCCGTGCGGATGCGCCGGCCGTGCATCGGGCCGCTCTCGCGAAACGGTTTTTTGAAGCGATCGATGCCCTCCCGGAACGGCCGCCGGGGTTTCCCGAGCGGATCGCGGTCTTCGGGATCTCGGCCCTGCCCCCCTTCCACCTGCACGTTTTGCGGGCGGCCGCGCGCTGGGCCGAACTGAACGTCTTCCTCCTCAACCCGTGCCGCGAATACTGGGGGGATATCGTGAGCGAGCGCGAGGCCGGGCGGCTCTCACGACGCTCGGCCCGGCCGGTGGAAGACCTGCACCTGGAGGGCGGCAACAGCCTCCTCGCCTCTATGGGCACCCTGGGGCGCGACTTCCTGGACCTCCTCCAGGAGCAGGACCTAAAGGAGACAGCCTGCTTCGGGCCGGAGGACCCGGCGACGCTTCTCGGCAGGGTTCAGGGCGATATCCTCGCTCTCCGGGAAGGTTCCGGAGAGGTGGATGCCGCCGGCCGGCCCGTCAAGCGGCAGGTGGCCGCAGAGGATGACTCCATCCGGATCCATGCCTGCCACGGGCCGCTCCGGGAGATGGAGGTGCTGCACGATGTCCTTCTGGATCTCTTCGAGCGCGACCCTGGGCTCGAACCCTCCGACGTCCTCGTCATGGCGCCGGATATCGAGTCCTACGCGCCTTACATCCGCGCCGTCTTCGAGCAGCCGGGCGAGGGGGCGTCGCCGAAGATCCCCTTCAGCATCGCGGATCAGGGCCTGCGGCGGGAGGGGAGGCTGGTGGAGCCCTTCCTCGCGATCCTGGCGCTTGCGGGCGGGCGATTCCCGGCCAGCGAGGTCCTGGAGGTCATCGAGTGTCCCGCGGTCCTGGCGGCTTTCGATCTCGAAGAAGGCGACCTCGGTCCGATCCGCCGCTGGGTCCGGGAGAGCGGCATCCGCTGGGGGATCGACGGGGAGAACCGCCGCGAAAAGGGGCTGCCGCCCTTCCCGGAAAACACCTGGCAATCCGGGCTGGACAGGCTCCTCCTGGGATACGCCATGCCGGGGCACGGCGAACTCCTCTTCGAGGGGATTCTCCCCTACGATGAACTGGAGGGGGCCGAGGCGGCGGTCCTCGGCAGCCTGGCCGAGTTTGTCGACCGCCTTTTCCGGCACGTGAGGGAACTCGTCCGCCCCCGCTCGCTCGAAGACTGGTCGCGGGACCTCGGGCTGCTCCTGGACGACCTTTTCAGTCCGGGCCCGGACGACGAGGCGGAGATGCTCGTTATCCGGGGGGCGCTCCAGCGCTTCTTGGCGGAGGCGGAGTGTGCCGGTTACGGGGATGCGGTCGATGTCCGCACCATCCGCTGGGTTCTGGCGCGCAGCTTCGGCCGTCAGGGCTTCGGCTACGGGTTCATGAACGGCGGGGTGACCTTCTGCGCCATGCTCCCTATGCGGAGCGTTCCCTTCAAGGTGATCTGCATGGCGGGCCTGAACCACGACGCCTTTCCCAGGTCGGTGCGTCCGCCGGGCTTCGACCTCATGGCCGCCCGGCCGCGGCGGGGGGACCGCTCCCGCCGCAACGACGACCGCTACCTTTTCCTCGAGACCCTGATCTCCGCCCGGCGGAACCTGATCCTGACCTACGTGGGGCGGAGCGCGCAGGACAACAGCCCCATCCCGCCGTCGGTACTGGTCATGGAACTGCTGGACTACCTGGAGACGCATTTCGAAGCATCGCCGGGGCAGCCGCCGCGCGGCCGCGAGCCGGCCCAGCCCGGAAAGAAGGAAGGGGCGGGGGCGGCCGGCATGACTGAAACCTGTCTCAATGTCCACCATCTGCAGGCCTTTCACCCCGAGTACTTCACGGGCGGCGCCAGACTTTTCAGCTACGGAGTGGTTCAGGCCGCGGCCGCCCGGAGGCTTCAGGGGGAGCGTCGCCCGCCTGGCCCCTTCATCGCCGGACCGCTCCCCGAGGAGGCCGGCGAGGAGGCGCGGGAGCTGACCATCGAGGACCTGAAATCCTTCGTCGTGAATCCGGCCCGGTTCCTTCTGCAGAGCAGGCTCCAACTGGTGCTGGAGGAGGCGGAGGGCCGGCTGGAGGACCGGGAGCTTTTCGAACTGGAAGGGCTCGAGCGCTACAACCTGCGGGTGGAACTTCTTTCGGCCCGTGAGGCCGGCAGGGATGCGGGACGCGTCTATGCGGCCGCCCGCGCGGCCGGCCGGCTTCCGCACGGGCCGATGGGAAGGGCCTTCTTCGACGCGGTCGACATGGAGGCGGAGGTCTTCTGGGAAAAGACCGCCCCCTATCTGGCTGACGGCCCTTCCTCCCCACTGGAAGTGGATCTTTCCCTCGGCGGCCTCAGGCTCACGGGGCGGCTTACAGCCGTTTACTCCGGGGGGCTCGTGCATTACCGGCCCGCCCGACTGAAGGCCCGCGACCGTCTCCGGCTGTGGATCGAACACCTGGCGGCGTTCAGCCTCGGTGAAGCGGGCCTGCCCGGGCGGAGCGTCCTGGCCGCGCTCGAAAAGAGCGGCAAGGCCCTGGCATGGGCCGGCCGGGCCTACACCCCACCCAAGGATGCGGCGGGTCTGCTGGCGAGGCTTTTGGTCTGTCACCGGCGCGGCCTGGAGCACCCTCTGCCGTTTTTCCCGGAATCGTCCATGGCCTTTGCCGAGGGGGTCTTGAAAAAGGGCGAGCGGCGCGAGGCGGCCCTCAAACGCGCCCGGCGGCAGTGGGAGGAGGACGCCTTTTCGAAGGGGGAGTGCACCGACCCCTATTTCGACCTGTGCTTCGGCGGAGGCGACCCCCTGGACAAGGCCTTTCAGGATCTGGCCCTGGACCTCTGCGGGCCGCTGCTCGAGCATGAGGAGAAGCTTTCATGAGCGCTGCACCCCTGTTCGATCTCGCGCACAGCCCCCTCGACGGCGTCAACCTGATCGAGGCGAGCGCCGGCACGGGGAAGACTTACGCGATCACGGGCCTCTTTCTCCGCCTGCTGCTCGAAAAGGGGCTCCCGGTGAGCGATATCCTGGTCGTGACCTTTACCGAGGCGGCCACGGCGGAGCTCAAAGACCGCATCCGGCGGCGGCTCCGTGAGGCTGAGGCGTGGCTTGCCGGGGAGGGGGGAGACGACCCGTTCCTCGAGGCGCTCTTTGCAGACGCCGCCCGCCCAGAGGATCTGCGCCGGCGCCTGCGCCTCGCGGTGACAGGCTTCGACGAGGCGGCGATCTTTACCATCCACGGATTCTGCCAGCGGATGCTGTATGAAAAGGCCTTCGAAAGCGGCGTCCTTTTCGACACGGAATTGAGACCCGACCTGACGACCCTCAACCGCGAGGGGGTCGAGGATTTCTGGCGGCGCCATTTCTACGCGGCCCACCCCTTCTTCGTGCAGTACCTCATCGAGGAGGGAGTGGAGGTAAAGACCTTCCTGGAACTGCTTCAAAAGCGCATGGTGCATCCGGGCCTCCGCATCCTTCCCGACGCACCGGAGGTGGAGGCCCGCTTCGCGGCGGCACTGGGGCGCGCCGAAGCGCTGAGGGCGCAGCTCGAGGAGCTCTGGAGGCGGGCCGAAGGGGATGTTCGCGAGATCCTCCAGACGGGCGACCGCCTGATGCGCAACCGGTACAACCCGGAGAAGGTCCCCGGCTGGTGCGCGGCGTTCGGCCGAAGCCTGGCCAAAGGCGTGAACGGTTTGCTGCGCTCGGAGGAGCTCCGGCGCTTCAGCGCCGAGACCATCCAGACGGCCCTCAAAAAGGGGAAGACCGCGCCCGATCACCCCTTCTTCGATCTGTGCGCGGAGGCGGAAACGGCGCGCCTGGAACTGAGGGAGACCTGCGAACAGATGCTGCTCGGCTTCAAGCGGCGCCTGTTCGACGAGGTCCCGCAGACGATCGCGGCGTTCAAACGGGAGCTGAACATCCAGTCGTTCGACGATCTTCTCCTCAGGGTTTACCACGCACTCCATTCGAGCGCCGGCCCGGCGCTCACCACAGGTGTGCGGGCCCGCTTCAAAGCCGCCCTGATCGACGAGTTCCAGGACACCGATCCGATCCAGTACGGGATCTTCGACGCCGTCTTCGGGGGAGGGAACGCCGTCCTCTTCCTCATCGGGGACCCGAAGCAGGCCATTTACGGCTTCCGGGGTGCGGATGTCTTCGCCTACATGCAGGCCGCCAGGGAGGCCGGGAGGCGCTACACCCTCGGCGAGAACTGGCGGAGCGAGCCCGATCTCGTCAGGGCCGTGAATACCTTCTTCGAGGCCTCGCCGGAGCCCTTTCTCTTTGAGGAGATTCCGTTTCAGCCGGTTGCGCCGGCGGCGGCGAAGGTGCACGAAGGGCTCAGGCTGGAGGCCCCGGAAGGGGAGCGGGCGCCTTTTCAGCTCTGGTTCATGGAGCCTCCCGGCGGCGGGTGGCAGTGGCCCAAGGGGGAGGGGAGGGAGGCCGTTCAGGAGGCGGTGACGGCCGGGATCGTCCGGCTGCTGCAGCTTGGAAGGGAAGGCCGGGCCGCGATCGGCAGCCGGTCGTTGCAGGAAAAGGACATCGCCGTGCTGGTGCGCCGCAATATCGAGGCGCGGCGGCTGCAGGAGCGGCTGCGCGAGGCCGGGGTCCAGAGCGTACTCTACAGCACCGGTAACCTCTTCGACGCCCCGGAGGCCCTCGAGATGGAGCGGATCCTCGCGGCCTGCCTCGAGCCTGAAAACGAACGGCTGCTGAAGGCCGCCCTCGTCACCCGGGCGCTGGGAGTGCGCGGCGACGAGCTCTATGCCCGCCGCGAGGACGAGGTCTGGTGGGAGGCGGTGCTCGGGCGCTTCCGGACCTTGCACGAGATCTGGCGTGGCCGCGGTCTTCTGACCATGTTCAGGCATCTCCTTTTGGAGGGCAGGGGGCTGGAGCGGCTTGCGGCGTTGCCGGACGGCGAGCGGCGCTGCACCAACTTTCTGCACCTGGCCGAGGTGCTGCACACAGCGGCCGTCGAAAGGCGGCGCAGCATGGAGGGGACCCTCAAGTGGCTTCGCGATCGGCGCGACTCCTCGACCCCCCGGCTGGAAGAGCACCAGCTGCGCCTCGAAAGCGACCGGGATGCGGTCACCCTGATTACGGTGCACCGCGCGAAGGGGCTCGAGTGGCCCGTGGTCTTCTGTCCGTTCATGTGGGACGGCACCCGTTCCCCGAAGGAGAAGGAGCCGATCCTCTTCCATGACACGGGGCGCGGCGGGGGCCTGACCCTGGACCTCGGCAGCGATGCCTGGAAGGAGAACCGCCTGCTGGCCGAACGGGAGGATCTCGCGGAGGGATGCCGGCTGCTCTACGTGGCGCTTACGCGCGCGCGCAACCGCTGCACCTTTGTCTGGGGGCGGTTCAAAGACGGGGACAGATCTGCGCCGGCCTACATTCTTCACAACGCGGGCCTGCCCGGTGAGGACCGAAAGGACGCAAAGGCGAAGGCGGACCCGCCGCCCGAAGACGGCGAGGCCGACAGCTTCCGGGAGGCGCTCGAGGCGCTCACGGGCAGGGCCGGCGGCGCGATCCATCTGGATGACCATCCACCCGCACAGGCGGGCGAGTTGCCGCCGCCGGCCGGGGCCGCTCCCGCGGAGGCTGCTGCACGCCGGGTCAGCAGGCGGGTGGAGCGCGCGTGGGCGCTCACGAGCTTTTCCTCCCTCACGGCGATGTTCGATGAAGGGGAAGGGGGTGCCCGCGACGTCGATTCATCCGCGGAGGGCGGGCCCGATGATATTCCTGCAGAGCCCGAAGAGGCGGGCCCGCCCGAGGGCGGTTTCGCCTTCCCGCGGGGGGCGAGGGCCGGCACCTGCCTGCACGCCGTGATGGAGCACCTGGATTTTTCGCCGGCGGCGAGGGATACGCTCGGTCCGCTCGTCCGGGAACAGCTCGCCCTCCATGGCTTCGAACCCGTATGGGAAGAGCCGGTTGCGGCGATGATCCAGCGCGTCCTCGAGGTGCCGTTGGAAGACGGGGAAGCGCCCTTTACCCTTTCGGAGGTCGGGCGGGCGGAGCGGCTGAACGAACTGGGTTTCTATTTTCCGCTCAAACCGGTGAGCCCCCAGCTCCTCCGCACCGTCTTTGCCCGCCACGGGGCGCGGATGCCGTCGAGCCGCTTTCCGGAGGCCCTCGGCCGCCTGACTTTCGCCCCGGTGCAGGGCTTCATGCGGGGGTTCATCGACCTCGTCTTCAAGCGCGCCGGCCGCTACTACCTCGTCGACTGGAAGTCGAACTTCCTGGGCGCCCGGGTGGAAGACTACGGCCCCGACCGGATGCTGCGGGAGATGGAGTCGTCCTTCTACATCCTCCAGTATCACCTCTACGCGGTGGCGCTGAACCGCTATCTCGCGCTGCGCCTGCCCGGCTACCGCTACGAGGCCCATTTCGGCGGGGTCTATTACGTCTTCATGCGTGGTGTGGATCCTTCCCGCGGCGGCCGCTACGGGGTCTTTCGGGACAAACTGTCTTTTGAACTGATCGAAGACCTGACCGTGAACCTGTTGGCAGGTGAACCATGACGGCGCGAGAAAGCTCTTTCTTGATTTCGGACCGGATCGACGACCGCGGCTTGAGCCGCCTCGACCTCCACTTCGC
This sequence comes from Desulfatiglans anilini DSM 4660, assembly GCF_000422285.1. Lineage (NCBI taxonomy): Bacteria > Pseudomonadati > Thermodesulfobacteriota > Desulfobacteria > Desulfatiglandales > Desulfatiglandaceae > Desulfatiglans > Desulfatiglans anilini. Next base: position 18,812 of record NZ_AULM01000012.1, on the reverse strand, counting down.
TCGGTTGATGGAGCGGCTGGCGGGTGCGCCCAACCCCACACTCGCCGCCGCCGCGGCGCTGGCAAGCCGCGCCACGCGCGAAGGGCATGTCTGCCTGGACCTGCAGCGGCTGCGGGCGGCGGGGCCGGACCCCTTCTCCGAAGCGGGACGGATTCCTGGTTTTGGCTCCCTGGCGGAGGTCGGGGAGCGGCCGGAGCGTCTGCTCGCCGCTGCGGTAGTCGGGCGGGCCGGCGACCGGCGCCCCATGATCCTGGACGAGGCCGGCCGGCTTTACCTGTACCGCTACTGGGCCTATGAAAACGATCTCGTTCAGTGGATCCGCAAACGCTCGGAGAGGCTGATAGAACCCGCCGATACGGGTGCGGTCCGCACAATCCTGAAACGGCTTTTCCCGGGTGAGGGCTGCGCCCCCGACTGGCAGCAGGCCGCGGCCCTGACCGCCCTCCTGAAGCCGTTCTGCATCATCTCCGGGGGGCCCGGGACCGGGAAGACCACGACCGTTGCCCGCATCCTGGCCCTCCTGCTCGAACTCGGACCCCCGGAGGGGCTGCGGATCCGCCTGGCGGCCCCGACGGGCAAGGCCGCGGCGCGCCTCCAGGAGTCGATCGGTGCGGTCTGCGCCGGGCTCGGGCTCGACCCCGCCGTCCGCGAGCGGATCCCGGGAGATGTCTTCACGGTGCACCGCCTGCTCGGGAGCATTGCCGGGTCGCCCTACTTCAGGCACAACGCGGCCCATCCGCTGGCCGCCGACGTGGTGGTGGTGGACGAGGCCTCCATGCTCGACCTGGCCCTCATGAGCAAGCTGACGGCTGCCCTGCCCGAAGAGGCCCGTTTGATCCTCCTCGGCGACAAGGACCAACTCGCCTCGGTCGAGGCCGGTGCGGTCCTCGGCGACATCTGCGATCAGGGCCGCGGGAAGGCGTTTTCCCCCGCCTTCGGGGCGCTGTTCGAAAAGACGCTGGACTTTCCACCGGCCGCGGGCGAAAATAACGGGCCTCTGTGCGATTGCATCATCGAACTCCAGAAGAACTACCGCTTCGACGAGCGCAGCGGCATCGGGGCCGTAAGTACGGCGGTGAAGGAGGGTGCGGGTGGACGGGCCCTGGCCTGCTTCAACCGTTCTCCGGAGCTTGTCCGGCGGCCTGCGCCCCCGGCTGCCCGGCTGATGGAGGCCTTGAAGGAGGCGGTGTTGAGCGGCTACGGCCCCTGCCTCGAAGACCTCTCCGAGGGGGGCCTCTTCGAGCGCTTCGACCGGTTCCGCATCCTGAGTCCGGTGCGCGAGGGTCCTTACGGGGTCGTCCATCTGAACCGGGTCGTTCGTTCGATCCTGGAGCGGGCGGGGTGGGCGGCGCCGGGCGGGGTCTGGTACCCCGGGCGGCCGGTGATGGTGACCCGCAACGACTACCGCCTCAGGCTGTTCAACGGGGACGTGGGGATTACGGTTCCGGACGCGGAGGCGGAAGGCGGCCTCCGCGTGATCTTCCCGGGGGCGCAAGGTGCGGTCAGGCGCTTTCACCCGCTGCGCCTCCCGGCGCACGAGACGGTTTACGCCATGACGGTCCACAAGGCCCAGGGATCCGAATTCGACGAGGTGCTGCTCGTCCTGCCCGACCGGGACAATCCCCTGATGACGCGAGAGTTGATCTACACCGCCCTCACCCGGGCGAGGCGCAGGGTGGCGGTGTTGGGGGACGAGGCCCTGTTTGCGGCCGCCGCCGGCCGCAGGATCGAACGCTCGAGCGGGCTCAGGGACGCCCTCTGGGGTGCGGGAGCCAGTCCGCAAGGGCATGACTGAGCACGCGCAGCGTGTGAAGAAACTGGGACCCATCCCGCAGGGGTGGGACTGAGCACGCGTAGCGTGTGAAGAAATATCCTCATTTCCGGATGGAAACCTGAGGCTTAACGGGAAATCCCTGTCGGATGGACACTCGATAGGGTTGAAGAAGAAACGACGCGTTCTTTTGTTGCAGCGTATGGATGAGCCATTCATTTCTTGCGTCAAATCAATAAGGAGTCGTTTGCATTTTTGTGCCGTTATGAATGGTTTTATATAAAATGCCGTTTCTATGTGTTTTGAGTGCAGAGCTACAGGTTTTGACAGAGAACTAACCATTCTTTCGAGGAGGAGAAACACGATGCAGGTTCCGCAATACGTGACGGTTGACGAGGTGCAGAAGGTCTGCAGGGAATTGAAGTTGAGCGACTGGACGGCCAAGAAGGTGCCGGAGGTGTCTCTGGACGAGGCGAAAGTCATTCTGCAAGGGGTCAATGTGGAAAATATGCCGATCGACCTCGGGGAGTTCCGGGACGGTCTGCAGGTGGAGCTGGAGCACGGCATGCAGTTTGCCGATGCGAACGTGACGAACAACCACCCCGTGTTGACCGGTTTGATCGTCCTGGCGCACCTGAAGGAGTCCCTCGACTACTACAAGCTGCTCGAAGTGGCCGAGCTCGAGGGCGACCTGGTGAAGGCCGTGGCTGCCGGGAATCTGGAAAAGGTGCAAAAGTACTACAAAAGGCTTGCCGAGGCCCGCATCGCCCTCAGCGAAGCGGAGCTGAAGCGCCTCGGCTGAGGTCCGCAGGCCACCCGTACACGAGCTGCAGCGGGATTTGCGGTGACCTGGACGATAGGCTTCGATCCGCTGCGGTTTTCCGCCCGCCGGAGACTGTGGGGCAGGGTCTTTCACGCCTGTCAAGGCTTGCCGCAGGAGACGAATTTCAACGCCCCGGCCGGAGAGGCTTTCGAGGCCTGGTCTGAGGCCTCGCGCCCCGGCCGGGTTCTGTCTTCAATACGCGCCTTTCAGGGCTCCGGAGCATTTTCCCCTGCGCTGTGCAGGCGGATGGCGCTTACGGGGCAGGCCGCGGCGCAGGCCGGCTCCTCCCCGCATGCAAGCGCCGTTCTCTCCAGATCTCCAAAAAAGCTGATGACGGTCTCGAACCCGCGCTTGGCAAAGGTCAGAAGCGGCTGCCCCGTCTTGCGCCTGCAGGCATCGAGGCATTTGCCGCAGAGGATGCAGCGGTTCGGGTAGTAATCGAGCAGAGGATGCTCGCGAATGACCGGGGGGGAGCTGAGGATCTTGTCGAGCTTCTTGGACTTGAGACTTACCTTCAGGAAGCGGGCGATGTCCTGAAGCGGGCAGTGCTTGTTGGAGGGGCAGTGTCCGCAGTCCACGTCGTGGACCGAGAGCAGGAACTGCAGCCCGGCCCGCTGCAGACGACGGACGCGCTCGGTGCCGGTCCGGACCCGCATGCCGTCGCGCACGGTTTCTGTGCAGGATGTGACCGGGCGCCCCATGCCCTCGATCTCCACGAAGCACATCCGGCACGAGGCCCGGGGCCGGCTATGCCCCGGGATGTGGCAGAGGTTCGGGATGAAGACCCCGTTGTCGAGGCAGGCCTCGAGAAGGTTGGCGCCCTCTTCAGCCTGGATTTCCGTATCGTCTACAATGATCGTCACCATGGTTGCAGCCTGTTTTAGTCCTTTCGGAGACCGCCTGAACGGGTGCGGTCCGTTTTCCTGGCGAGGCGCCTCGGAGTCGGCTCCAAAGCGGTAAATATCCTGCTTTGCGTCATGCTTCCTGCGCTGTGTCGGCGCGGCGGAGCGGGCGGCCGGCCGATTGGAGAACGGGCTCGTAAAGAAGCCCGGCAAAAAAAACGGCGGGCCCGTTCAGGCGCTGCAGGCGCGGCGCTCCGCAGCTCGGGGCCCCGGAAACGATGCCGGAGTTCGGCTTTGTGCTGCCCCGGCCGGTCTGGGAGCGGCCGCTTTTCGATGTGCTGACTGCGTCAACTGTAGAACAATCAGCCCTCCGCCGCCTTCGCCGGCCGCTCGATGATCGGGGCCTTTTCGGGCGGCGAGACCTTGCAGACCGCGCTGTACTCGGGCGGGCAGGCCACCATGCATTCCCCGCATTTGACGCAGAGGCTCTGATCGATGCCTTTTTTCCGGTTCAGCGTGGTGAAGATCGCCTCCACCGGGCAGCTGCCCACGCAGGCGTCGCAGCCGCGCGCGCATTTGTCCAGATCGATGTAGAACGCGGTCAACGCCCGGCAGACCATGGCCGGGCAGCGCTTTTCATAGACGTGCGCCTCGTACTCCTCCCTGAAATACCGCAGGGAGGTGAGGATCGGGTTCGGGGCCGTCCGGCCGAGGGCGCAGAGCGAGCCGCCCTGGATGTCGCGGCTGAGCTCGTCGAGCAGGTCCAGGTCGCCCTCGCGGGCCTCCCCTTTGGTGATGCGCTCCAGGATGTCCAGGAGATGGCGTGTCCCGATGCGGCAGAAGGTGCACTTGCCGCAGGACTCCTTCTGGGTGAAGTCCAGGAAGTAGCGGGCGACGTCGACCATGCAGGTGTCTTCGTCCATGACCACCATGCCCCCGGAGCCCATCATGGCCCCCGCCTGCGAGAGCGAATCGAAGTCGATGGGCGTGTCCAGAAACTCCGCCGGGAGGCAGCCGCCCGACGGGCCGCCGATCTGCACGGCCTTGAAGCGCTTTTTCTTCGGGATCCCCCCGCAGACCTCGAAGATGAGGGAGCGGAGCGTGACCCCCATCGGGATCTCGACGAGCCCCGGGTGGGTGACGTTCCCCACGACGGAGAAGATCGCCGTGCCCGGGCTCTTCCCGGTGCCGATGGTGCGGTACCACTCCGCACCGCCCTGCAGGATCCGGGGAATGGAGGCGAGGGTCTTCACGTTGTTGATGACGGTCGGCAGCCCCCACAGGCCCTTTTCGACCGGGTAGGGCGGACGGTGCTGCGGCATCCCGCGGCGGCCTTCGATCGATTGGATCAGGGCGGTCTCCTCGCCGCAGACGAAGGCCCCCGAGCCCTGAAAGACCGAGACGTCCAGGTCGACGCCGGACCCCAGGATGTCCTTCCCGAGCAGGCGCCATCTGACGGCCTGCTCGATCGCCCGTGTGACGGTCTTGACCGCGAGCGGGTATTCCGCGCGCACGTAGACGACCGCTTCCTTCGCCCCCACCGCATAGGCGCAGAGGGCGAGCCCCTCGAGCACCTGGTGGGGGTTGCTCTCGAGGATCGTCCGGTCCATGTAGGCGCCGGGATCGCCCTCATCGGCGTTGCAGATGACCGTTTTGCCCGCGCTTTCGGCCCCGGCGGCCAGGGCCCATTTCCGCCCCGTGGGGAAGCCCGCGCCGCCGCGGCCCCGCAGGCCGGCATCGCTCACTTCGGCGACGACCCCCTGCGGCTGGCCCTGCAGCGCCTTGGCAAGCGCTGCATAACCGCCCCGTGCGATGTAGGCCTCGATGCGCTCCGGGTCGATGTCGCCGCACAGATCCAGGACGACGCGCTCCTCCCGGTTGAAGCGCGGGAAGTCGCCCACCGCCGGGATCATGTCATTGGCTTCCATGGCCCCGAGCATGTACTCGAAGAGCGGGTCGCCGTCCTCGAGGAAGGATCTCACGAGCATCCGGGCCTTGCCCGGCGTGACCTGGTGGTAGAGGATCGGGGGAAAGCCCGGGTTGTGCACGATGACGACCGGTTCGGCATAGCAGTGGCCGATGCAGCCGACGCTCTTGATGCGGGCCTCGATGCCCCGTTCCTGGAGCGTCTCTTCGAATCCCTTTTTGGTTTCGAGGGCGCCGGCCGCCAGACCGCAGGTCGCCATGCCGATCACGATCGTGGGAAGGGCGGTTTCGGACTCCGCTGCGATCTGCGCCTCGGCTTTTTCCCGCATGGCCGTGAAAAGCGTATCAATCTGTTCCCTGTCGCTCACCCGATGCTTCCTTTCGTCGCTCGCGTTCTGCCTTTTCCTTGGCCAACTGGAATCCCAGGACCAACCCCTCCACCTTGCTCGGGGCCACATGACCGTGGACGGTCTCGTTGACGAGCGCCACCGGGGCCAGTGCACAGCACCCGACGCAGGCGACCCGCTCGATGCTGAACTCCCGGTCGAGGGTTGTTTCACCGTCCTTGATGCCCAGTTTACGTTCGAAGTTCTCGAGGATGATATCCCCGCCCTTCACGTGGCAGGCGGTTCCAAGGCACACTTTGATCTGGTTCCGGCCCGGCGGATTGAACCGGAACTGGTTGTAGAAGGTCGCCACCCCGTAAACCTCGCAGGGGGAAAGCTCCAGGTGCCCGGCCACGAGCCGGATCGCGTCCTCTGAGAGGTACTTGTGGCGCTGCTGGATCGTTTGGAGCAGTGGAATGAGATGCCGGCGTTCTTTGGAATACCCAGCGAGGAAGGAGGTGATGTCCTCGACCATCTCCCTTTCCTCGGCCTCGATCGTATCAGCCATGGATCTGCCTCTTGAGTGCGGCGAAGGGCGCCTGGGATTGCGTGTCCTTCGGAATGGATTTTCCGGTATAAAGCCGTCTCCAATCGGGGAATGAGGAATTTCTCTTCACACGCTTCGCGTGCTCAGTCCCATCTCTGCGGGGCGGGTCCCGGTATCTTCACACGCTTCGCGTGCCCAGTCCCGCTCCTGCGGGCCGGTTCGCGGTCTCTTCACACCATGGGAGTGCCAAGTCCGGGCGCTTCGCGGCAGGTCCCGGTTTTTCCAGCATCGAGGAAAGCAAGCTTTTGCGGGGAGGCAACCTGTAGTGCATCTCCCCGCAAAAGCAAACGGGCAGATCGACACCGGGATTGGCACAAAAGACCGTTTCCGGGTGGAGACTCCTTAGATCTTTTCCATTGCGCCATAGGCCGAGCGGATCCTGTCCCGGAGGATGACGCAGAGCTTTTCGAGCAGGTCGAAGCCGAGTTCGCGTTTGTCGACCATCATCCGGCGCAGGTCTTTGCCGTTCATAACCAGGACCCGGGTCGGCTTCTGGCAGACGGCGCTGGCCATGAGGTTGTGGGGCTGGTCGAGCAGCGTCGACCAGCAGCCGAAGACCCGGCCCGAGCCGAGAAGACCGATGGCGACATGGCCCTTCTGGTGCCCGAGGTCCACCGACCGCTGCAGCAGAACATGGCCATCGAGCACGATATACAGGTGTTGACCCAGGTCGCCCTGCCGGAAGACGGGCTCGCCTGCCCGGAACGGTTTGACTTCGCACAGGGTCGCCAGTTGACGGATGTCCTCCGCGGCGAGATCACAGAACAACTCGCAGTTGGACAGGGCTTCTTCGATTTCCTGACGGTTCATGGTCGCCCTCCTTTGAAATCCTGTGGGCGTTGCAGGGCGGGCACCCCGCCGAGAGGGGCCCGCTGAAACAAAAGATGACGCATCCCGGAGAGTTTCCGGACCGGAAACGGAAAAGCCGCTTCACCGCCTGGTGCCGCTTCGTCCCCGCGGACCGAAGGTGGCCGCGGGCAGCAGGAAGCCGGCTGAGGGTGCGCGGGACAGACAGGCCACGACTGCACACGCCGGCCTGCTGCCCGCTCCGGCGGGTGCGCCCATGGGTCGTTTACGGGCAAAACCTGGCTTATTTATAGCACGATTGCGTGAAATGTGAAGGGAAAACGCCGGCGGAACCGTCGAAACGATCCGGGCCGCGGGGGCTTTTATTCTTTTCTGGGTGATAGCGCTTTTCAGGATCTTGTGCTATAAAGCGGGTCGGACGAACCGATGCGGGATGGGCGGGTGATTGGACCGGCCGGCGGCAGAGGGCTCTTTTGCGGCCGATTTTTTAGGATGGAGCGTGATGTGCGCCGGGCTTCGGAGCCCCGGGCGTTTTGTGGCTGGAGGCTTTCGATGGGTTTGGATCCGCGCGGCAGAAGAAAAACGGCCTCCCGGAACGAGCGGGCGGGCCAGCCGAACCGTGAACCGCTCGTGCTCGCAGCGGTCACGCTCGGGGCGCTGATCGTTTCGGGTATTCGCCCATTTGACTGGGGGACCTGGATCCTCGAGGTGCTCCCGGTCCTTCTCGGCGGGGCGATTCTGATCGCCACCTATGATTCGTTCAGGTTGAGTACGTTTGTCTACCGCCTGTTGACGCTGCATGCGCTGATACTGATTCTCGGCGGCCATTATACGTATGCGAGGGTTCCATTGGGGTTCTGGGTCCAGGACCTTTTGGAATTGAGCCGCAATCATTACGATCGGCTGGGGCACTTTGCCCAGGGATTCATCCCGGCCATCCTGACGCGGGAGGTCCTCCTTCGCCGCTCGCCATTGAGGCCCGGGAAATGGCTGTTTTTTTTGACATGGTGTGTCTGCCTCGCGTTCAGCGCCTTCTATGAGCTTCTGGAGTGGTGGGCCGCGTTGGCGTTCGGTCAGGGTGCAGAGGCGTTTTTGGGAACGCAGGGAGACGTGTGGGATACCCAGTGGGATATGTTTCTGGCCTTGCTGGGTGCTCTGGCGGCCCTGGCAGGGCTTTCCGGCGCGCACGACCGCGCCCTCCGGAGGATGGGGGCCTTGCCGGCTGCGGGCGGTGCAGCGGCCGCTGCAGGCGCTCCCTGAACTACGCGACATCGGACAGGCGCAGCCGGCTGTTCTTCAACAGCTTGCCGAGCCCCGGCTGCGGGAGGATCATCAACGGGTGCGAGTACCATGACTGAAAGAGTGGAAGCCAGGATCGGGATGGTCAACTTCATCAATACGGCTCCCATCTACGATGTCTGGCAGCGGACCGTCCACCGGCCCGAGTGGCTCATCACGGAGGCGGCGCCTGCGACGCTCAATCGTCTGCTGAGTGGTGGGCAATTGGACGTCGCTTTCGTTTCCTCCCACGAATACGCCGTTCGTCCAGAGTTCTACAAGGTCCTGCCGGGCCTTTCCATCAGTTCGACGGGGCCCGTCGGCAGCGTGTTCCTCTTTGCGGACGTTCTGCCCGGGGAACTGGACGGGCGGTTGGTCTACCTGAGTTCCAAAAGCCAGACCTCTGCGGCCCTCGTCAAGGTGATCCTGGAGGAGTTCCATGGGGTTCATCCGCGCTACCGGACCGGTGACATTCTGGATCTGAGGGGTGAACGGGAACCGGTGGCGGGCGTGATGGCGATTGGTGACGAGGCCTTGCAGCTGGCCGAGGGCGGTACGTCGGGGGTGCGGATCGACCTGGGTGAGGAATGGTACCGGAGAACGGGCCTGCCTTTCGTATTCGCCCTCTGGGTGGTTCGTGAGTCCTTCAGTGCGGAGCACCCGGAGTGCGTGTCGGAGATCCGCTCGGAACTGATGCGCTGCGCGGCGAAGGGCAGGGAGGAACTGGAGGAGATCAGCCGGAGGGTCGCCCCGCGCATCCCCATGTCCTCGGCAGCTTGCCGCCGCTACCTCCAGAAGATCGAATACGATCTGGAAGAGGAGAAGCGGCGGGCGCTCGATTTATTCTTCCATTATCTGATCGAACGCGGCGAGGGGCGGCCCGAGGCCCTTCCCGTGAAGTATTTCGAGGTTGATTGACCGCGTTTGCCATGCAGCCGCAGGCAGCCATGCATTCGAAGAAGCTCGAGGAGGAAGGTCGTGACACTCACCAAATCCGATTTGACAGGGAAGCTGGCGGAGCGGGGATTTACCCGGAAAAAGGCGGCCGTTTTCGTTGACCGTGTGCTTGAGATCGTCAAGTCTACCCTGGCTAAAGGTGAAGACCTCCTGATCTCCGGCTTCGGCAAGTTCGAGGTGAGAGACAAGGGGCCGCGCAAGGGCCGGAATCCGGCGACCGGAAATGGAATCGAGCTGGAGGCCCGGCGGGTCGTGGTCTTCAGATCTTCGCCGCGTCTCAGGGAAAAGATCAATGGCGACGGCGGAAAGGGCGGTGGACGGCAGGCCGCTGAACAGATCGTTCCAGAGGTCGTCTATGTATGCGATGTCTGCGGAGAGCGGCACTGCATCTGCCGAAAGGAGCGCTGACCCTGCCCAGCAGGGGAGGGCGGCTCGGGCTGGTTTTGATCGGATTCGGAGGGGCCCTCGGGATCCGGTTTTCTGAAACCCGTTTGGTCTATTCGATTTGGAGGCAGACAGCATGGCGGAAAGTCCGGCTTCGATCCAGCCTCTCCAGGCGGAGGTCCTCTCCGTCAAGGGGCATTGCAGTGCGGGGCACAGGCAGGGAGACCGTTTTTCGATAGGCTGCTATGACAGCGGCGGCTTGTGCGGCTTTTTCTACCACGATATCTTCCCTACCTTGAGTGTCATGCAGTTCGGGGGTCGTTATCCCTGGGCATCGGGGGATGAAATGGTGGTGGAATGCCCCGACAGGGAAAACGCCGTGACCTTGCGGATTGTTCGAGGGTGAGAACGGCTTTTGCGGCTGGGTCCCGTCCTTATTGAAGCGCCGGTTCTCCGGAGCTGAAAACCTTACCTTGGCCTGGTCCACCGGAGCGACCGGCCGGCGCCCTGAACGCGCGCGCCTTTGAGCCTCTGCCGGGCAGGGAGGGGGATGCCTTCGATGCAACGGGATGAAGACGCAGGGCGCGGTGCAGAAGAGGTTCCGGAGACTATCCGGCAGAGGATGATCGACCTTCTCTGCGCGGGCGAAATGACTGCGATCGAGATTTCGCAGGAGCTTCACATCGCCGAAAAGGAGGTCTACGCCCACCTGCCGCATGTCGCCAGAAGCGTGGGACGCCTGGGAAAGAGACTCGTCATTCGGGCGTTCCGGTGCCTCAAGTGCGGGTATGTGTTCAAGGACAGACAGCGTTTTACACGCCCCGGCCGCTGCCCCCGCTGCAAGGGGACGCATCTCGAAAGACCCCTCTATGTTGTCGAGTGAATACGCCGAGGCCCGGGAAGGGGCGGGATCGAACAAGGTTTGCTGCGCGCGGCTCCGCCCCCCACGCAGCGCGGCATGTTGCCTATGATGAGGGCGTCCGGAAAGGGGTTGGTCACGCGGCGGTGCATCGAAGAGCGGCTCGAGGCGGCGAATCGAAGGGGGCGGCTTTTTCCTGGAGGGCTCACCAAAGACCTCACCACGTCCGCTGTGCTGTTCACATTGGGGCCGGCCCCGTCCGGGGCCTTCCGAGGCGATCCCAGCCTCATCCTGAACAAACGGTCACAGCGGGTCAGACAGCCCGGGGACCTTTGCTTCCCCGGCGGAAGGACTGCTCCGCGCCTGGACTGCTGGCTTTCGAAGGTGCTGCAGCTGCCGTTCTCACCCCTCACGCGCTGGCCTGGCTGGCCGGTCTGGCGCCGGGAGCGGCCGCGCGAGGCGCGCCGCCTCGCACTGCTTTTGGCCACGGGCCTGAGGGAAAGCTTCGAAGAAATGCGCCTGAACCCGTTTGGGGTGTCATTTTTGGGCCCGCTGCCTTCGCACTCGCTCGAGATCTTTCAGCGGGTCATATACCCGATGGTCGCGTGGGTCGGTTGGCAGAAGCGCTTCCAGCCCAATTGGGAGGTGGAAAAGGTGGTGTGCATTCCCCTTCGACACCTGCTCCAAAGCAGCCGCTACGCTTCTTACCGTGTCGAGATGCAGGGGCTCGAGGCCGCCCGGCCCGGAAAGCTCGTGGAGGATTTTCCCTGCTTCGTTCATCAGGACGGCGGGCAAAGGGAGCTTCTCTGGGGTGCAACCTATCGCATCGTCATGCTTTTTCTCAAGGTGGTGTTCGATTATTCTCCGCCCCCAGAGCGGGTTCTCCCGGTCATCCACGGTGTATTGAAAGGTTCGTACTTTACGGCCCTGCCTTCGCAGGGGTAGGCGCATCAGATGCTTCGGTTCCCTGCTCCAGGGTTTATCCAGGCCTCTGCGCCCCGATCCATCGAGAATGGCCGCTTTTCCTCGGCGCCCTTTGCTACGATCGTGGAACGGCAGGATCGAAGCCGGAGGCGCCGCCGGCAGGGGCTCTGTCGGCCTGGGCGTATGCAGAGGAAAGAGTCGAACGGTGTGCGCCCGAAGAAATCGATCGATGTTGACGGTCGTCTGCAACCTGGCAGCGTTATAACGTCCAAGCCCGGACCGGTTTTCCGATGGCGGGAGGGCACGGGCGAAGGGCTCGATTTGAAGAGGATCTAAGTTTTTCTTGAACGACTGGACGGATTGAAAGGAGAGAGGCGATGAGGGGATTCAAAGTTGTCGTGGTGATGTTGTGCGTTATGGTGTCGGGTGCCTGCGCGCAGTTCAATCAGGGAACGGCCGCTGTTCCGGTGGTGGCGTCGCATCTGGACCGGATCGCCGCACGCGGGGAACTGGTGGTGGGGATGTCCGGGAACCAGCCCCCGTTGAATTTCATCAGCAAGAGCGGTGAGTTGATGGGGCTCGAAGTGGATCTTGCGAAGCAGATGGCGGACGCCATGGGTGTCAATCTGCGCACCCAGAGCATGGCGTTTGCGGATCTGCTCCCTGCGCTCGAATCCGGCAGGGTGGATCTGGTGCTCTCCGGTATGACCATCACTCCGGCGCGCAACATGAAGAGCATGTTCGTCGGGCCTTACTTCCTTTCGGGAAAGGCGATCCTCACCCGGGAGCAGACCTTGGCCGACATCAGGAATCCGTCCGAAATGAACCGTCCGAATTTGAAAATCGTTGCTTTGAGGGGCTCTACGAGCCAGGCGCTCGTCGAGGATGAGATCCCCGATGCGAAGCTCTCGCTCGCCCAGGATTACGACGAGGCGATCCAACAGCTCATCAGGAACGAAGCCGACATCTTCATCGCCGATTATCCGATCTGCATCATCTCGGTCTTCCGCTATCCCGACGAAGGGCTCATCTCGCTGATCACGCCGATGACCTTCGAACCTTTGGGGATCGGACTTCCGGCCGGCGATCCGCTTTATGCGAACTGGGTGGAAAATTTTCTGATGCTGCTGGACGGGAGCGGTGAATTGGAGGAACTCACGAACCATTGGTTCGGAGAGTCGTCCTGGCTGGAAGACCTTCCCTGAGCGCCTTGACCGGCCGTTAGAAAGCGCCCCTCTGCTGCGTAGCGGCCATCCGGTTGCGCTGCGGCGCACCTGGAGGGGCGCCTCTTTCGACGAAGTTTCGCCAGCCTTGCACCCCGCCGCTTTCTGACGGCCTACACTTGGGTTTTTCAACCCGTTGTTAAAGACTATCCTTCTCTTTCCCTGCCCGATGGCCATTCCTTTGCAGATACCGTGGATATGGTTCTCCGCCCCTTCCGGCCCGAGGATCGTTCCTCCGCACTCTCTACGACCGGCAGTGTCATCGCTTTTTTTTACAGCCTGAAAAAAGGTCTGACAGGCCAACCCGGCCGCGCGTCCCGAGGAAGCGCACCCGCCGCGAAAACGGCTGTCCTGACGGGCTTGGCCGCGCCGCTCAGTCGGCGCGGGGCGGCCTTTACCCCCTGGCACGCTAATTGAATCGACCGGGTAGGGCCTTCCAGATGGTCGTTGCCGGGCCGGAAGACCTTTGTCCTCAGAGCGGCGCTATCCGTGGAGAAGGCGCCTCCCGCTGGATGCCCTGTCGTTTCGCACGGGCCGTTTTCCCCCGCGTTTGCAGGGGAGACGAACCGCAGGCCGGAACCCTGGACATCCGAAGAGAGCTGCAAAGGATGCGGAGGTGTTTTTCTTCAGGCGGGAAACCCGTGCGCCGGTTGCTTCAATGCCGATACAGGAGGGATGCGGAGTATATCGCTATCGCGCTGACGGGAATTCATGGATCGTACGGAAGCTTTTCGCCATTTCGAGTCCTAAGAGGCTTCCATCCGGAAATGCATTTTTGCTCATCTCGGCGTCAATCTGCCCGTTTGCTTGTTCGGCGACCTGGAGGCCGCTTGCTCGCAACGGTCTGATTTCCTTGATATGGGCAAAAAACCCTCAATTCCGGATTGGAAATTGGTTGGTACCGGGGAATCATTTCCGCAGATGGACACTCAAAGGTCATTTCCGGGGTCGCGCCGCAGGCGGTCTTCGGGCTCTCCGCGTGGGCGGTCTGAAACCCCTGCGGACAGGAGGAGGAATCTATGACGGAAGATAAAAAGAAGCCTTCGGGCTACGATAAATTCATCAATTGGAAACTGTTCAGTTTGCCTTTGGGGCTGCTGTTGATCATGTTGATCATTCCAACCCCGAAGAGCATGCTGGACGTCGGCGTCGAGTACGCGTTCGGGCCTAAGTATGTGGAGGAGCTGTTCGCCGGGGAGCTTTTCAACCAGAAGCCGGCCGACCTCGAGCAGTGGCAGATCCAGATGGTCCGGATGATGGAGACGAATCTGCAGAAGTCGTCCTTCAGCCAAAAGTCCTTTCTCAGTCGGACAGAGAAGTGGTGCAGAGAGAACGGGGTCTCCACCACGAAGACCCATTTCGATCAGGTCATGCAATTCGCCTCCCAGATAAGCCCGGAGGCGTTCCGCGCCCTTATGGATCGCGGCTACAAGCTGAGGACCGAGGAGTTGACCTTCGATCGGCTCGATGAGAAGGACCAGGCGCAGGCCTTGAAGGCCGGCTTTCACGTGAAAGCCGCGGTGGGGATCGTCCTCTTCGTGGTCTTGTGCTTCGTGACCGAGGCCATGCCGCTCCCCATGGTGTCGCTTTCGATCGGTGTGATCGCCCTCATGACGGGCATCGTCACGCGCAAGAACGTCGCCTCGCTCTACTGGTCGGACGCGACCTGGTTCATCATGGGGAGCCTCATGTTCGCGGCCGCGTTCGTCAAGACCGGTGTGGACAAACGCATCGCCATGATGATGTTCGGCAAGCTCAAAAACCCGGACATCAAGTGGGTGACGCTCATCATCGTGGTGATCATCGCGCCGCTGACCATGTTCATGTCCGACCACGCCCTGGCGGCGATGTTCCTCCCGATCGGCATCATGCTTTATACGACCTCGACGTCCGCGACCGGGAAGGACGACCCGGAGCTTGCCAAAATGCTCATGATCACCATTGCCATGGCCTGCAACCTCGGAGGCTCCCTCGCCCCCTCGGGCGCCGCGCGCAACATCATCATGATGAACTATGCCGAGGACATGTTCGGCCTCTCCATCGGTTTTGGGCAATGGTGCATCTACTGCGTCCCGTTTCTGGTCTTTCTCATGCCCGTCTGCTGGGTGGTGCTGAACTGGCGCTTCAAGCCCGCCGTGACCAACCTGGGCGCGGCCTTTGCGGTCGTCAAGGAGGAGACGGCGAGGGTGGGGGGCGGGAAATGGACGCGTGAGCAGATCATCGCCCTCGTGATCTTTCTTGCCATGCTTTTCTCCTGGATCACGGAGAAAAACCTTCTGCTCCAGTGGACCGGCATCGACTTCGGGATCGGCGTCCTGGCCGTCATGGGCGCGATCGCCTACATCCTGTCGGGGGTAGTCAACTGGCGCGACTTTCAGACCAAGGTCGACTGGGGGGTTGTCTGGCTGTATGCCGGCGCCATCATCTTCGGGCGTGTGCTCGTGGAGACCGGCGGCGCCTACTGGATCGCCCGCACACTGCTGCAGGTGACCGAGCCGCTGGGGGTCACGCACGGGATCGGTCTGCTCCTGACCGGGAATGTCATCACCGCCCTGATCACCCAGATCATGGCCGATGGCCCGGCCTGCGCCGCCGTAGGTCCGGTGACCCTGGCCATGGCCGGCATCGTGCACCCGGGCACCGCCATGATCCCCTTCATGGCGATGGGGACCGCCATCGCCTCGTCCTTCGCCTATTGTCTGGTGATCGGCACGCCGCCCAACGCGATCGTCTATGCCAGCGGGTATCTGGAGGCCAAGGACTTTTTGAGGGTGGGCGTCATCCTGTGGATCACCAACATGATCGGCCTGGCCCTGATGGGCGTTACCTATTGGGCGTGGATGGGATGGCCGGGGTTGAAACCGTTCTGAGAAGGAGGCGGATCCGATGAATCGTGCAATCAAGGTTCTGATGGTGGACGACGAGGATCAGTTCCGCGCCACCACGAAAAAACTGCTGACCCGCAAAGGCTTCGAAACGATCCTGGCCGCATCCGGCGAGGAGGCGATCGAACAGCTGCAGCAAAATCCGGACGTGGTCGTCCTCGATATCAAGATGCCCGGCATGGACGGTCATGCCGCCCTGAAGGAGATCCGGAAGCGCGCCCCCAACCTGCCGGTGATCATGCTGACGGGGCACGGGGCGCTCCCCTCGGCGAAGGAGGCCCGGAAGGAGGGCGCGTTCGACTACCTGACCAAGCCCTGCGACATCGACGTCTTGGCGGCCAAGATCGGGGATGCCGTCCGGTCGGTCGAAAAGGGCGGCCCGCCGGCGGAAAAGACGGTCAAAGACATCATGGTGCCCTTCGAGAACTACACAACGGTGACGACCGAGCAGAGCGTCGGGGAGGCCGTCGAGGCCCTTCGAAAGAGCTACGGCGCCAGCCTGTCCACAAGCCGCATCATGGAGACGGGGCACCGTTCCGTCCTGGTCCTGGACCGGGGGGGCGAGGTTCAGGGGGTCCTCACGATCAAGGATCTTCTGGAGGCGATCATGCCGGCTTATCTGAGTGCGCCGAAGCCTTCGACGGCGGACAGCATTCAGTACTCGCCGATGTTTTGGAAGGGGATGTTCACGATCGAGGTCAAAAAGCTCGTCAAGAAGCGGGTTCAGGAGGTCATGTCCCGGAGGCCCTCGACCATCGATGCGGAGGCGAACCTCATGGAGGCGTCCTACGCGATGGCGGGCATGGGCGAGCGGCGGCTCCTCGTGATGGACGGGAAAAAGGCGGTGGGCGTCGTCCGGGAACAAGACCTGTTCTTCGAGATGGAGCGGATTCAGCGCTCTTGAGAGCGGGCTGCGCGGACGCCGTCTGGTATGCTGAAGGCCGCGGGGGGAGTGGATGCGCCGGCATGGGCGAAAAGGTCAAGCCGGCCCGCTCTCCTCCACGGCGCTCTGTGGACCGCGCGCCGCCCACCAGACCGACCAGGCCCCCGAGTAGGTGATCTCCTGCCAGCGGCGCTCCTCTTCGCCGGCCTCGTTTTCCAGGCACAACTCGGCCTTGATCCAGAGAAGCCTGGCGCCTTCGGGCCTCGCGAGGAGGGTGGCGATCCGCTGGGGAAACTCCGTCCCTTCAAGCGACTGACCGGACCCGATCCGGGTCCGCGCTTTGTGGATTTGGACGCCCCGGTCGTAGTCGATCCCGAATGCCCCCAGAAAGGTGCCGATGTCCTCGTCGTCGATGAGGTAGGTCTCCCCGTGCAGATTGAATTCTCTCCAGCCGAGGCGCGGGTCGGAGCCGTCGCGTTGAAGGATGATGCCCGCATCGTGCAGCTCGATCAGATCGGCTTGCTTGTAACTGTCCGTGGTCAATATGTTTTCCTCCTGGCGCCAGGTGGTTGCAGCCGGGCTGGCTGGGGTAGATCATATACCGGAGGGCACTCCCGCGGCAAAAGAAATCGCCTCGCCGGGTCGTTCGGAGGGGCCGGGTGCCGCAGCGCCCGAGGCGGATGCGCACGGGGTGTAGAGCCCTTTAAGCGGCGGCTTGACAGGTCCGCCGCATTCTTTCATACTCAGCGCCGAAAGTCCGCGTGCATGTGCCCCTCTGAGGGAGCCGTGAGTGGCTGCGTGATGTCGGGCCTGGTCTGCACGGGAACTGAGTCAACAGGATGATTCAACGGGACAAGCGCCCGGGCGTAAGATCGGCGGAACGCTCCGCCCTGGCGGAGAGAACGGGGAAAGGACCCGTATTTTATGGTTCGTGAATGGTATGAAAAAAAGCGGGTTACACCGGAGCGAGCAGTGGCGGAGATCGCCGACGGGAGCACCATCGTCCACGGCATGGTCTGCGGGGAGCCGCCGGCCCTGCTCGGGGCGCTGGCCGCACGCCTGCGGGCGGGCGATCTCAAAAAGGTCCGGATCTTCAGCCTGCTTCCCGGAAAGCACGCCTCGGCCACGTATCTGGCGCCGGATTTGAGCGACTGCGTCGATTCTTTCACCTGGTTCGTATCGCCGGCTGACCGGAACCTCGTGCGCGTCGGGTTGAATTATTTCGTTCCCAACGAGTTTCACCAGGTGCCAAGGTTTATCCGGGAGTTCATGGATGTCGACGTGACTCTGACGACCGTTTCCCCGATGGACAAGAACGGCTTTTTCACCTTCGGGGCCGTGAACGACTACATCAGCACCGCCGCTCGCGCCTGCAGGAAGCTGATTGTCGAGGTGAACCCGCTCATGCCGCGGGTCTTCGGCGACTCGCTCCTGCACATTTCGGAGGTGGACGCCCTGATCGAACACGAGGCCCCTATGCTGGAATCGCGGCCCGCCGAGGCGAAGCCGGAGGCCGCTGTCATCGGGCGGCTAGTGGCTGCCGAGGTGCCGGACGGGGCGACGATTCAGGTGGGCTTCGGGGGGATCCCGAACGCGGTCTGCGAGTACCTGCTCGATCGAAAGGATCTGGGGATCCACAGCGAACTGTTCTGCCCCGGGCTGGCCGAACTCATCAAGAAGGGGGTGGCCACCGGTCGGAAAAAGACCTTTCATCCGCGAAAGCATCTTTTCACGAACGTCCTCGGGGACCGGGAGCTTTATGACTTCGTCCATGACAATCCGAGCTGCGAAAGCTATCCGGTCTCCTACATCAACCATCCAGCCAACATCGCACGGCAGGACCAACTCATCTCCATCAATGCCACTATCGAGGTGGATCTGCTGGGGCAATGCAACTCGGAGAGCCTCGATGGGGCGCAGTATTCCGGGACAGGCGGGCAGCTCGATTTCGTGCGCGGCGCCTTCGATTCGAAAGGGGGAAAATCCATCATCGCCTTCTATTCGACGGCACGCGACGGAAAGGTCTCGCGGATCGTGCCCCAATTGCGGGCCGGCGCCGTCGTGACGGTCCCGCGGACAGCCACCCACTACCTAGCCACGGAATACGGCATCGTGAACCTGAAGGGAAAGTCCACCCGCGACAGGGCCCTTGCGATCATCAGCCTCGCGCACCCGAAATTCCGGGACGATCTCCTGCGGGAAGCGGAAAACCAGTATCTTATCTAGATCCACCCGGAAATGGTCTTTTTGGCCAATCTCGGCGTCAATCTGCACGTTTACTTGTGCGGCGACCACCAAGTCGCCTCCGCGCAAACGC
>NZ_AULM01000011.1 GCF_000422285.1 Desulfatiglans anilini DSM 4660 | reverse complement strand
ATCCGGAAATGGTCTTTTTGGCCAATCTCGGCGTCAATCTGCACGTTTGCTTGTGCGGCGACCTGCAGGTCGCCTCCGCGCAAACGCTTGATTTCCTTGATATTGAAAAAAACCGGGACCAGCCTCACGCCAAAGCGTTGGGACTGAGCACCTGAAGGGTGTGGCGAGAAAATCCTCATTTCCGGGTTGGAAACCGGGTTTTTCCGGGAAATCATTCCCGGATGGATCTTATTATGCTCCCAGCCGGGAACAGCCTTTTCTCCACTCCCGTATGAAGCTATTTTAACCACACCCAGCCGCCCGATCAACGCTTAGTTTCCATTCGGCGCGCGCTGGATCAAGCAATTCCGGCCGGATACGCGTTTCGTCCTTTCACCACGGCATGCGCCAATCCCCGGCCGATCCGCATCCAGCGCCCACAAAGGAGAAGAATCCATGGTCGAACACCCGCCTTCGCTGCTGAATATCGGGATTGTCGGCGGCGGAAAACTGGCCCGCGAGGTCCTCGAAAAGACCACCAGTTCCTATTCCCAGGAGGATGTCAAGGCCCGGTATGTCGCCGTCGTCGACCCCGACCCGGAGAGCCCGGCAGTCCTCTTCGCGAAATCCATCGGGCTCAGCGTCCTCGAAGATTACCATGCGCTTTACGACCCATCCCTCGATATCCACCTGATTCTGGTCCTTTGCCGGGACGAAAAAGTCACCGACGACGTCCTCAAACACAGCCCCGATCACATCCGCATCATGACCCGCGCGGTCTTTATGATGTTCTGGGCGGCCACCCGGCTTGAGGAAGCCAAATGGCGTGACCGCAGCCTCGATATGGAAACCATCCTCAACGGAATTCAGGACTTTATTCTCGTCATCACCCCGGACAGAAAGATCGTGGAGGTGAACGAGGCCTTCCTGACCAAAATGGGCTACACCCGCGAGCAGGTCGTCGGACACTCCTGCCATGAGGTCTTCCAGAAAGGCAACCAGCCCTGCAACGAAGGCATCATCTTCTGCCCCATGAACGAGGCCATCAGGAACAGGGAGCCTTCACAGCAGGTCGTAACGCGTATCGACAGCGACGGACAGCCCATTTATACCGAAGTCACCATGTTCCCCATCTTCGAGGACAACGGCCGAATATCGAAATTCATCGAAGTCAGCCGCGACATCACCGACCGGAAACGCGAGGAAGAGCGCATCACCCAGCGCCTGGAGAGGATGGTCGAGGAGCGGACGAAAGCCCTTGAAGAAACGCACGCCAAACTCCTTCATCAGGACAAAATGGCCTCCTTGGGAAAGCTGTCCGCTTCCGTCGTCCACGAAATCAACAATCCCATAGCCGGCATTCTCAACCTGATCCTGCTCATGAAACGCATCAGCCAGGAGGGGCGCCTGACAACCGAGGACCTGCAGAAATTCGCCCGCTACCTGGACCTCATGGAGACGGAAACCCGGCGGATCAGCAGGATCGTCTCCAACCTGCTCACGTTCTCCAGACAGTCGAAAATTGAATTGAAACTCGTCGATCTCAACCGGCTGGTGCAGAAGACCTTGTTCCTGAACTCGAATCTCCTCAAGATACACAATGTGAGCGTCGTTACCGACCTCGATCCCGGGCTTCCCGAGGTCATGGGCTCGGAGGATCACCTCCAGCAGATCTTTATGAACCTCATTTCCAACGCCGCCGAGGCCATGGAGGCAATGCCCGGCGGCACGCTGACGATCAGGACC
Source organism: Desulfatiglans anilini DSM 4660 (assembly GCF_000422285.1). NCBI lineage: Bacteria > Pseudomonadati > Thermodesulfobacteriota > Desulfobacteria > Desulfatiglandales > Desulfatiglandaceae > Desulfatiglans > Desulfatiglans anilini. The sequence continues at coordinate 106,701 of NZ_AULM01000011.1, read as the reverse complement.
GGCGACGTCAAAGAAGCCGGCCAGGTCTTCATTACATTCGAGGACAACGGCCCCGGCATCCCCAAAGAAAACCTCCCGCGCCTGTTCGAACCCTTCTTCACCACCAAGACTAAAGGGAAGGGCGTCGGATTGGGTCTTTCAGTGGCCTACGGCATCATCGAAAACCATGGCGGGACCATCGAGGTTCAGTCGGAGCCGGACAAGGGCACGACCTTTCTCGTCAAACTCCCGGTGAATCGGGAGGCGAGCCAGGGCGCCTGATGCGCGCGTCCGAAACCTATGACAGCGTGTCGAAAAGTCCGCTGTTCTCAGGCCGTGGGAAAACTATCCAGATCCATGGTCTGCCCAATCTCCAGAAGGGAGGCGTACGGAATGCTCATTTGCACGAAGCCGACCTCCGGGTCGCCGCACGAACAAACGCCTCGTATGCTTGATACGGAAAAACCCGGGGCCCACTGCGAAGAAACATTCTCACTTCCGGATGGAAAGGCAGGCCCCGCTTGGCAGCCATTCCCCGATGAGCAGGAGGTGGCATTCGAATGGAGCCAGCATCCATCCCAGGAGCATCTTCGACGCGCAAAGGCCGCCCTCCGGCCGGGGGCAGCAAAAGCGGGGATCCGCCTGGACGGATCACCGCGCATAGGGGTCGGCACGAAACGGCCTGCGGTCCGGTACAGAGAGCGACCGGCGGAACAGTTTGGGAACGGAAACGAACAAGGAGGGCTCCATGGGCGGCAGCAAGATCCTGATCGTCGATGATGAACTCATCGTAAGGGAATCTCTGGCAGGCTGGCTTGAAAGAGACGGGCATCAACTGAAGACCGCTTCGAGCGGCGAAGAGGCCCTGGCGATGATCGAAGAATCCCGCTTCGATATCATTCTGCTGGACATCAAGATGGGGGGCATGAGCGGTCTGGACGTCCTGAAGGCTGTCAAGGAGAACGATCCTGACATCGCCGTCATCATGATCACGGCGTACGGTTCGGTCAACACGGCGGTCGAAGCCATGAAGCACGGCGCCACCGACTACCTGATGAAACCGTTCGATCCGGACGAACTCGGAATCCTGATCGAGCGGATCGAAAAACAGCAGCTGCAGGCACTCGAAAACCAGTATCTCCGACAGGAAGTGCGCGAAAGGACCCGCTTCGAAAGCATGATCGGCCAGTCAAAGGCCATGCAGAAGGTCTTCGAGCTGATCCGCGATGTCGCCCCGACCGACTCGACCGTCCTGATCCGGGGTGAAACCGGCACGGGCAAGGGCCTCGCCGCAAAGGCCGTCCACACCCTCAGCCGCCGCTGCGCCGGGCCCTTCGTCTCGATCAACTGCGGCGCCTTTCCGGAACAGCTTCTCGAAAGCGAGTTGTTCGGCTATCAGAAAGGGGCCTTCACCGATGCCAAAGAGACCAAGAAGGGACGATTCGAACTGGCCCACGGCGGCACCCTTTTTCTCGATGAGATCGGCGAGATCAGCATGCGGATGCAGATCGATCTACTGCGGATCCTCGAGGATCATGTCTTTTACCGCCTCGGAAGCACCCAGCCGCTCGAGGTGGATTTCCGCGTCATTGCAGCCACCAACCGCAACCTGGAGCAGGCGATCCGCGAAAGGAGCTTCCGGGAGGATCTCTACTACCGCTTGAACGTGTTTACGTTCGAGATGCCGCCCCTCAGGGAACGTAAAGAGGACATCCCTCTGCTTGCCGCGCATTTCCTGCACCGTTTCGCGCAGGAGACGAACAAACCGGTCGAACGGATCAGCCGTGACGCCCTGGACGAGATGATGCTCTATGAATGGCCGGGCAATATCCGGGAACTGGAAAACGCCGTCGAACGGGCGGTCGTCGTTGCCAAAGGCCCGACCATCCTGCCTGAACATCTGCCGATCTTCAGCCCGGACCAGATGACCCTCGAGCCCGCCGATCAGTCCCTGAAAGAACTCGAGAAGGCCCACATCGTTAAAATCCTTGAACAACACCAGTGGAATATATCCAAGTGCGCGGAGACATTGGGCATCGACCGGTCGACCCTTTACAGCAAAATGAAGCGCTACGGAATCAGGAAGAAGGATTGAAACCAGGAAAGGCATCATCCATCATCGTCCTGACTTCCATTAGCGACGGCCAGGAATCCTATCTCGAATCCGTCGGCCTCGAAATCAGTCGTCTTTTCGGCTATCCGACAGTCGCCATGCCCCTCTTGGACAGCATCGATTTCGCTTACAACACGCAAAGGGATCAATACCATTCGACGGCGATCCTCACCCGGCTTGCTGAACTCGCCCCGCCCGATGCCTTGAAGATCCTGGCCGTCACCGACCGCGACCTGTACATTCCGATCCTCACCCACGTTTACGGCGAAGCTCAACTGGGTGGCAGGGCCTGCATCGTCTCGACCCACCGGCTGAACGAGGGGATCTCTGCCGGAGGCGATCCTGAACGACTCCGCTGCCGCCTCATGAAGGAGGCCGTCCACGAACTCGGCCACACCTTCAATCTCAAGCATTGCCCTGAAACCCGCTGCATCATGCACTATTGCCGCAAAATCGAGCATGTCGACCGCAAATCCCAGGCATTCTGCCGATATTGCAGGGTTCTCCTCCAAGACGAACTGGACAGGATGGCGGAAGAAACGCCTTGAATCACGCCGTTTGCCGATCCGGGGTCCCCTCTGAGGCAGGGAACATCTGGACAGGAGTTGGTTTCCTTCCGGAAAGTGCGCAGTTTCACGTCTTGAAAACCAGGCGGCTCAACCTGTCCCAGCCAATCTCCGGAGCTTCTCCGTACAGGTCGCCCCGGATATCGCCTCCATCGTTCGGCATAGGCCCCAGGGTCTCCTCGATCAGACCGAACAGCTCGTCGACCTCTTTCCGCATAAACGCTTTCGTCTCTTGATCGATCATGAGCTGTTTCAGATCGCTCCTGAGCGCCGTAGCATGGGCTGTCAGAAGCCATCCGTCGGCATAGGGATGGTCGAACGCCGCACGCGCATCCTCGAGAAGCTCCTGGTTGACAGCGGTCACAATACCGCTCAGCGGCGAACGGACGGCCGAGCGGTGTTCATCCCGATAAACCGTTACGGCTGGACGATCCTGATGGATCTCCTTTCCAATCAACGGCACATCGAGGCGGTCGAAGGGGCCGAGCGTCTTGAAGGCGAAATCATCCAGCCCGATACGCACCGTCTGGTCTCCCTCGACCTTCGCCCACGTGTGGCCCGCGTGAAAATAATACCCCTGCGGCACATCGAACCCCCGGATCTTGATCGTATCAACGGGCTGAACCACCGCATGAACCCGGTAGTGATCCAGGAAAAACTGCTCGAACTCGCAATCATCGCAGCGGTAATCATGGGTGCAGGGTCGGTATCCGATGTATCCTTCCACATGCCTCTTGCATGGACGGCGCGCATCCAGTCGGTTTCCGGTCTCCCTCTCTTTTTCCATAGCATCTCTCCCTGGATCCGGTTGCCCCGGCAAGCGGGCTTTCCCGGTTTTCTTCTGCTTCCCTGCAATTCCCGCCTCTAAGATGATCGGGCGTCAGGATGCGCCCGACGGCTTGATTCCGCTGATTTCCGCCGCAAAACCTCGTTTTCGGACCGGTCGTTTATGCCGGCCGGTTTCAGTCTTTCGCCGCATCCACCCTCAGCATGAGACCTTGGAGCCGGGCCCGGCCTGCCCGGCTGCATCGCGCTTGACTACGAAAAAGGACTCGCTGCGTGGCGGGCTCCCAGCAGGGTGCTCCGCTTCGCGATCAGCTTTTGAGAAACGCACGCCGGAGGTTGCCCCAATCAAGACCCGGCAGATTCCCATAGATGTCCTCACCCAGTGTACCACCGTCTGCCGCCAGAGGTCCGGCCACCTCCTCGATCATGCCTTCCAGCTGCCTCACCTCCTGGTTCAGCCATCCGATACTGTCGGCGTCGGTCATCAGATTCGCCAGTGTTCCCTTGATATCGGGTGTCCTCACGAGCATCATCCATCCGGCCTCATAAGGCCCGGCATTCGCCATCGCCGGCTTTTCACGCAGATCGCCGTTGACCTCGACGATAACCCCGTTCACCGGCGAAAGGGCCTCGGCCTCCTGCGCCGATCGTTTGAAACCCCATCCAGGTTTGCCCTGAGACAACTCTTTCCCGATAACCGGCAGTTCATACGCATCGGCCCTGCCAAACAGCTTGAGAGCGAAGTCGTCCATGCCGATCCGGATGTACCCGCCGCTTTCGATCCGGGCCCATGAGTGGCCGTCGTTGAAATAATAGCCCGTCGGGACAGCAAAGCCTTTGACATCGTGCATCTCGTCCGGCCGGGACGCCGTTTTCGGGGCCCACACGTCCTCGAAAAACTGGTCGAAGTCACACTTGTGACAGGCGTAATCGTAGGCGCAGACCCGCTCCTCGATCCGGTTCGTCAAGGTGTGGCGGCAGACCCGCTCCAGGCCGGGCCTCCGCCGCATCGCATCCCGCCAACCGGTCGCGGCCCCCTTCTCGACCTTTTTCTTCATACCCCCATCATACTTGCAGGTCGTACAATCGTAGAAGTTGTTGCAGTTCTTGAAATCGACCACGCCCGCCTGCATCCAGATGCACGGATTGGCCGCCTGGGCCTGCTTGTCCGGCTTGACCATCCAGAGCTGTCCGTTCAAAACCGCCTTCAGCGAGGCGTTATCCGCGGGGTCCTGGCTACGGCCCCTGCGATAGGTCGAACCGTACCCCACCGTCGCTCTCCGATTTTCTGCATCTTTGCTAGCCATGTCCTGCTCCTTTCTTTAGAGGAAGGGTGATGTCTTGTGTTGGTTGTCTTCTTAAGCAACCTGCGTGCCAAACCGGATCAAATGGAGAAAATACGACATATCATACTGATCATATTAAATTTTTTATCCAAAGGAAAAGAAGGGCGGCCAGATCCTGCCTCCATCGAAGAGGACTAGGTTGGCGTGAAATACAACAGTGCAGCCTAGTACCATACCTATAATCCGCTGCTGCCCAAAGAGGCGAACCCGGTATTTCCTGCTTTAAGCCACTATGTTGTCTTTTCCTACACACCTTGTCTTGATTTCCTACACCAAAAGCGACCGGGGAGGTTTCGCTACGAAGTGTGCGCTCTCATCTTCGGCAAAATGACCCCTTTCGCAAAGGTTTACCCGCAGAGGCGGCCTGCTCTCCAGCCTCCATTCAAAGATGATTTCCCGGTGGAACCCGGTCTCCAATCGGTAAATGAGGATTTTTCTTCACACCCTTCGGCTGCTCGATCCCACCGCCGCGCTGCGGGTTCCCGGTTTCTTCACACGCTGCGCGTGCTCAGTCCCACCCCTGCGGGGCGGGTCCCGGTCTGGCCAAGATCGAAGAAATCAAGCGGTTGCGCGGGGGCGACCTGGTGGCCGGCGCACAAGCAAGCGCAAAGATTGACGCAGAGATTGGGCCAAAAGACCATTTCCGGATGGAAAATTTGTGGGACCAGGGCCAGGATCTCCACCCTGAAGCAGCCCATGGGTGGCTAAAAGGCTCGACAAACTGGTAACAAACTAAAACAACAGCTTAAAAAAGCTTAAACCAATCTTCCTGCGACGAAATTCTTTTGACGATCTTTTCGCGATGGCCTATATATGTGACCTTTCAATCCAGAAAAGAGTCGTCGATCAAACCTGTGTTTGAAGCTTTCCTTGGGATTTCGCTGACATTACAGCTGAACATCTCATGCCTGCTCAGGAACGGCAGGCTGTCGAACACGCTGTCAGGCGCAGCCCCCGGCACGGACAACAGTTCGTGCGCGTCTAACGGCAAGCACTCTGAATAGACCGTTTCAAAGAATATGGACTTTGTCGGGAAGTATCCCTTCCACCCGCTGCAACCTATGGATAATGGAGCGTTGCCATGGAGAGAAACAAGGCGGTCGTTGTACTGGGGACCTTCGATTCCAAAGGAGAGGAACATGCTTACCTCAGAGACGTGATCGAAGAACGGGGATTTCCGGCGTTGACGATTCACGCGGGAACCAAGGCCCCGGCGCCTTTTCCCGTCGACTACGATCTGTACACCGAGGCGATCGCGCCCCGCGGAGGTCTGGGCCGAGACGAAGCCATCGAGGCCGTCATCGAGAAGGGGCGCTCGGTGGTGCAGGAACGCTACCGGCAGGACGGCCTCTCCGGAGTCATCTCAGCGGGCGGAGGGACCGGCACCTATCTCTGCACCGAGATCATGCGCATCCTCCCCATGGGCACCCCCAAGGTCATGATATCCACGGTGGCCTCCAGGGACATGTCCCGTACCGTGGGGACCAAAGATATCACCATGATGCACAGCGTCGTGGATCTGCTGGGCATCAACAGCATTTCCGCCGGACTGCTGGAGCGCGCCGCCGGAGCCGTCTGCGGCATGGTGGAAAGCAACGAAAGGCATCGAACCGGCAGGACGAAAAAGCGGGTGGGCCTGACCATGTTCGGCTTCATTACCGAGGGGGCGGAGCACGTACGCAGGCATCTGGAGGCGCTCGGCTACGAAGTCATTCCCTTTCACGCCAATGGAACCGGCGGGATGGCGATGGAAGAACTGGCATCCGAAGGGCTGTTCGCGGGCGTCCTCGATTTCGCCACCCACGAACTGGCCGACGCCCTCCTGGACGGTTACTGCGGCGGCATCGGGCCGGGAAGGCTCGTGCCCTTCCCCGGAAGACCCAACCCACCCCGTCTGGTGATCCCCGGGGGCCTCGACTGCGCAGTTCTGATCTTCGATCGCAACCACATACCGGAGCGATACCGGGAGCGAAGCATCTTCTTCTATGATTTCCGTTCCGCCGTTCGATTGAGCCGGGAGGAGGCTGCGACACTGGCCCGCCAGCTGGCCGAAAAATTGAATCGTTTCGGCCGGGGTGCCAAACTGCTCATCCCAACGCTCGGGTGGTCCGAGGCCGACAAGGAAGGTGCGCCTCTGTATGATCCGGCGATGAACCGTTTTTTCCTGAACACAGTCCGTGAGAATCTCTCATCTGCGGTCAGCATCCAGGAATCGCACCAGCACATCAATTCGAGCACCTTCGCCGAGCAGTGCGCCCGGGAAATGCATGCCATGATCCAGAACAGCGGTGAGTAGAGGTTTTTTCGAAGATTAGAATACAAAGGCGGATGGCGGCTGTTCGGAAAGGCGTGTCATTCGATCCGGGCAGTTTTCTCGGCGCGGGCCAGGATCCTCGCTGTGAGCGCCCCGATGCCTTCGGCCGGTGACGGGTTGTCGCCGGCCAGATTCTCGAGCATACGCAGAAAGGCCTTGGCTGGCCTCGAAAGGGACTGATCCTTCAGGTAGGCGATGCTCACATCGAGGTAAAGATGCTCCCCCCTTATCTGAGGCGTGACCAGCCGTTTTTCTTTTACCTCCTGCACCACGGCCGCCTTGACGAGGAAAGAGAAGCCCTCTCCCCTCCCAACCAGCTCTTTGATGAACTCGACATTGTTCGTTTCCATCAGGATATTCGGGACACGTCCGTACCTCGCGAAGAGATCCGCCACGCGCCTCCTCGTCCCTGACCCGGTATCCTTCAAAATGATCGGATCCCCGGCCAATTCCGTGAAATGCACCGAGTCCCGCCCCGCCAGCCTGTGACCGGGTGGAAGAATAGGCAGCAGTTCCTCCTGGCTGAAGGGCCTGAAGACAACCGCTGGGTTCTCCTCGGCTTTGGCGATTACCGCGATCTCGATAGTCAGATCGAGCAGTCCGCGGGTCATTTCGGCCGAACTGCCCTCGTTCAAAAAGACCTTTATGTCTGGGTAATCCTTCAAAAAGGCGCTGAGAAGGTAAGGCATGAAGTAACGCGCATAGGTCTTGGTGGTCCCTATCCGCAGGACCCCCCGCTTGAGCTGGTGCATTTTGTCGATCGCAACCTCAATTTCATGCTCGAATTCGAAAACCTTGCGGGCATAGTGAAAAAGGGCCTTCCCTTCGTCTGTAAGATTGACGTGGCGCCCTTTTTTTTTGAACAATTTGAGGTTGCAGGCTTCTTCGAAGGCGCGTATTTGCGCCGTCACGGCCGGTTGGGTAATGAAGAGCTTCTCCGCCGCTTCGGTGAAACTTTCCGCCTTGGCAGCATAGTAAAATATCCTGAAATGATTGAAATTAATCATAGAAACCGACCTCCTGGCATCCTGCGCCTCAATTCCCGAAACGAGGCTGCTGCCCCGCCACTTCAAGCGAAAGGACCCCATTCACGCACAGCCCCATCAGAAGGGATCCTGGCCCCTCCAAGGGGAAAACAGGAAACATGGGCGCAGCCTCTCTTCCGCCGCATCACGGTGATCCGATCCCTAAGAGCTGGTTATGCATGAATCGCATTCATAAACAACGTTTATGAATACCATAAAAAAAATGCATTTGACAGTTTTCTTTGAAAAGGCGATTAAAGGGGTAACGATAGCACGAAATCATTCGATCTACGGGCGCGTTTCCAGTGATACACTCCCGGAACGGATGTAGCAGACATAGAGATTCAAGACAGATGCGTACAACATTCCTCCAATTTCTAATTGAATTTGAACCATTCCCGATACGGCGCGATATATGACACCGACGGTTTTCTCAAGGCTCACGGTTAGAAAATCTAACGAGAAGGGTGCTTCCCTTACCACCGTGTGGGCCGGGCCCGAAGGAAAGCGGCCGCATCGCCGGTGCGGCCGGCAGTGCCGCCGGCTTTGAAGCGGCAGAGACAATCCGCACCTGACAGGGCGGTTCGATCGACGTTCGCGGGTATTACAGTCGGATACGCAGACATTCATTCTCCCCCTGAACTGAACCCGTTCGTTTTCGGCGCATCACGTCAGGGGAGACACCAATCCCTTATATTTCCTGGTTGAAAATTACGTTCAGCATTGCGTAGCAATAGCGTAACCATATTGTCCCTTTTTACTAATTTTAACCTAATGAAGGAGAATTTAGAATGAAAAGCATGAGAGATTTTGTCAAGGTGGCCGAAGAGCACAACGCGCTGAAGCGGATCAAGGCGGAGGTCGATTGGAACCTGGAGCTGTCGCACATCGCCAAGCTCAACGAAGAACAGCAAGGTCCGGCGCTGCTGTTCGAGAACGTGAAGGATTACACCACACCCGTCATTACGAGCGTCTGCACGACCACAGAGCGACTCTCCCTCATCATGGGGATGGACCCGTCATCTTCCCTAACGCAAATTATGGAAGAATGGGTTAAAATCGGCGACAAGCTGATCCCCCCGAAGGTAGTGGACAAGTCTGCCGCGCCCTGCAAAGAGAATATCATGATGGGCGACGAAGTCGACCTCTACAAATTCCCGACGCCCCAATGGTACCCCCTCGACGGCGGCCGCTATCTCGGCACCGCCCACTTCATCATCTCGAAGGACCCCGAGACCGGCTGGGTGAACCTTGGCACCTACCGCTCCCAACTCCTCGGGAAGGATAAAATGGGCACCCAGTTCATCAAAGGCAAGCACGCCGACATCATGCTCAAGAAATACCAGGCCATGGGCAAAAAGATGCCGGTCGCCTCGATCATCGGCTGTGACCCCCTGCTCTTCATCCTTGGCGCCGCCCGGATATCCGCTTTCGTGTCGGAGTACGATGTCGCCGGTGCCATTCGCAACGAACCGGTCGAGGTGGTCCAGGGTGAAACTGTGGATCTCCCGATCCCGGCGCACGCTGAAATCGTCGTCGAAGGAGAGGTCGATCCCGAGGCCTTCATGCAGGAAGGCCCGTTCGGTGAATACACCGGCTACTATTCCGGCGTCGGAACCGATCCCAGGAACTTCATCGATGTCAAGTGCGTGACCTACCGCAACAACCCGATCCTCTGGGGCACCACGGTCGGCCGCGCGGTCACCGACACCCACATGACCATGGCCGTTTCCTACGGCGCGACCCTGTGGCAGCAGCTCGTCGGCATGAAGATCCCCGGCATCCGTTCGGTGTACTGCCCGCCGGAAGGCTCGGGCCGCTTCCTCGCCATCATCTCCATGAAGCAGATGTACCCTGGCCACGCCGACCAGGTGCTCACCGCAGCCATCTCGACGGAAATGGGCGCCTACGGCCTCAAGACCGTGATCGTGGTCGACGAAGACATCGAGCCCTGGGACATTCCACGGGTCCTGTACGCCCTGAGCTTCCGCTTCCAGCCGAACCGCTGCCAGGTCATCAAGCGCGGCCGCTCGACTCCGCTTGATCCCTCGCTGCCCATCGACGCCAGGGATATCACGGGCCGCCTCCTGCTGGACGCCACCATCCCCTACGACTGGAAAGAGAAGCCCATCCCGATCAAGCTCGACCCCGAAATGGTCAAGAGGGTCGAAGCTCGCTGGTCTGAACTGGGTTTCTAACCCTCTAACCGGAAACCCTCCCCCGGGAGGCGCACTCCCGGCCGCTCAGGCCGGGGGTGCGCCGAAAACCGTTTCAGGTCCGGGTCCGTTCAAGGCCGGTCTTCAACCGGCAGCCGGAAAAAAACAGCCCCATCAAGGCAGACGAACATTCATCCATTTCGAGAGGGAAGCAAAGATGAAACCGATCCGTTATCAGCAGAAGATGGTCGATGAATTCCTGAAGAAGGGCTACTGGACGCAGGAGACCTTTTATGATTTTTATGATCGCAACGCCCGTGAACTGGGTGATCGTGAAGCGCTGGTGGACTCGAAGTATCGCGTCACCTGGGCCGAGGCCAAAAAGCTGGTCGACTCGATCGCGATGTCGTGGGTGGAGATGGGCATCCCCAAGTTCTCCCGCATCATCATCCAGTCCCCCAACAGCGTTTACGGATTTCTGGCTCGCGTTGCGAGCGAGAGGGCCGGCCTGATCTCCCTGACCGTCTATCCCTACCTGAGGGAGAAGGAATTGGAGTACATGGTCGAACGGACCGAGGCCGCTGCCGTCGTCATCCCGACGGTCTATCGCAAGTTCGACTATCTCGCGATGTACAAGGGCCTTCAGGCGCGCTTCCCCTATCTCAAGAATTTTTTCCTCTTCGATGACACGGTCCCCGCCGACGCCCCGGCAGGCACCTACTCCATTACCAAACTGGCCGAAGGCCGCAGCCCGAAACCGGGCGATGAAGCCGTTTTTAAAGAAAGACGCCTGGATCCCATCTGGAACGTAGGGCTCCTCACCAGCACCACCGGCACCACCGGACTTCCCAAACTGGTCGAATGGCCCATCGCGCCCAGGGTCTGCACCTCGAAGGCCCGCGTCGACATCTGGGGGCTGAACAAGGACGACATCACCATGGCCATCGCGCCCCACGCCGGCGGCGCGGCCGGAACCCTGACCTATTTCGCGGCCCCGCTCGCCGGCGCGAAGACCGTCATGCTCGAGGAGTTTTCTCCGGAAGACGCCCTGGCCCTGATCGAGAAAGAGAAGGCGACGGCCATCGGCGTAGTGCCGACCCACCTCGTGCGAATGCTCGAGGTCGATACCAAGAAATATGACCTGAGTTCCCTTCGCTTCATCCGCTCGGCCGGCGGCTACCTCTCGCCGCAGGTGGCCGAGGAGGCCGAGAATGCCTTTGGGGCTGCCATTACGAGCGACCTGGGGACCCAGGATATGGGTTCGGTCTCGGGCTGCCGCGTGGAAGACTCGAAGGAGCTCCGCCGCCGTACGGTCGGCCGCATGCTGCCCGGCAACGAAGTGCGCCTGATGGATGAAGAGGCGAAGAAAGAGGTCCCGGAAGGCGAACCCGGCGTGCTCTGGTTCCGCGGCCCCCACGCCCCGGCGGGCTATTACCGCGACGAGAAGCTCACGGCTACGGTTTTCGACGAAAACGGCTGGACCACCACTGGCGACATCGTCAAGTTCGACCAGGGCTGCCTCTGGATCCTCGGACGCGCCAAAGACATGATCATCCGCGGCGGCCAGAACATCTACCCCGCCGAGGTCGAGGGACTGCTCAACGAACATCCGAAGGTGGCCTCAGTCGCTATCGTGGGCTACCCCGACCGCGAGATGGGGGAAAGGTGCTGCGTCTGCGTCATCCCCAAGGCCGGTCAGACCCTGACCTTCCAGGAGATGGTCGACTTCCTGAAGTCGAAGAAACTGGCGATGTTCAAATTGCCGGAAAAGATGGTCCTCATGGACGCGTTCCCCACGGTCGGCGACTCCGGCAAGATCAACAAAAAGGAGCTGAAGGTCGATATCGAAAAGCGGATCGCAGCAGGGGAGATTTAGATCATGGGCAAGAAAGTCCTGGTGATATCCACCCTGGATACTAAAGGGCAGGAGACCCTGTATCTGAAGGAACGGCTCGAGGCCAGGGGCCTCGAGCCCCTCTTGATGGATATCTCGATGCGCGGCGACGAGGCTTCCCCCGCCGACATCGGCCCCGGCCGCGTGGCCGAGGCCGGCGGGAGCAGCCTGCAGGAGGTTCGCGAATCCCGTGAACGCTCTAAAATCACCAACACCATGATCCGGGGTGGCGCAAGGATCGCCCAGGATCTGCAGAAGGAAGGCCAACTCAGCGGCGTCGTCGGGCTCGGGGGCTCCACCGGGTCCCTAATGGCGACGGATGTCATGCGGGCGCTGCCCTTCGGCGTACCCAAGCTGATGATCTCCTCCACCGCCGCCCTGCCGGGCCTTTCCACCCGGTACATCGGTACAGGAGACATCGCCCTTTTTCACTCGGTCATCGAGATATCGGGGCTCTCGGACCTCTTGAAAAACGTCCTGGATCGGGCGGCGGCCGCCATGGCGGGCCAGGTGCAGGATGACATCATCTCCCCCCGCTCCACTGCAGGCAAGGCCATCGCCCTCACCATGCTCGGGCCTTGTGAGAAATGCGCCAGTTCCGTCCGCGAAGCTTTGACCCAGGAGGGATACCAGGTCATCGGGTTTTCTGCGGCCGGGGTCTGCGACCGTGCGATGGAAGACATGATCGCCGACGGACTGTTTAGCGGGGTCGTCGATCTGGCACCCGGCGGCGTCGGCGAACACCTGTTCGGCTTCATGCGGGACGCGGGGCCGAGGCGTCTCGAGTCCGCCGGTGAGGCCGGGCTACCGCAGATCATCTCGACCTGCAGCGTCAATCACATGACGCCGGCCAAATCCAAGTACAAGCCGGATTATGCGCAGCGGCCGAAATACGATCTCGACCGGTTCCGAACCTGGATCCGCCTCTCGGCCGACGAACTGCGCGAAGTGGCAGGGTCGTTCCGGGAAAAACTCAACCGCTCCAAAGGTCCCGTAAAGGTCCTCATCCCCCTCAAAGGATGGTCTTCCGTCGATTATCCGGGAAATGCCACCCACAACCCCGAAGAGGACCTCGTCTTTGCGGGGGAGTTGCGCAAAGGCCTCAAACCTGACATCGAAATCCTCGAAGTGGACGCCAACATGGAGGATCCAGCCTTTGCAGCGGCGGTCGTCAAAGCATCCCTCCAAATTTTTTAATAGGGGGCTTGCAGCGATTTCAATGCACAAGGCATCAGGGAGGAGAAACACCCTGATCGAAAAAGAACCAAGCAGAGATGTTCCGCCCATGCTACACCATATCCCCGGCAGCCGGAGTTCCCTGCCACCGGCGGGCCGGGGCGTATAGCATGGCCTGCGGAATTTCTCCCGTTTGAAACACCTACCCTCGGCCATGCAGGGGGAATAGCAAGGGGTTGCCATGAATCAACGAATCGTCGTAGCCATTTCGGGCGCCAGCGGCGTCATCTATGGCGTACGTCTAATGGAACACCTCAGTAAAACCGATGTCGAAACCCACCTCATCATCTCGCCATCAGGCAAAAAAAATATCGAGATCGAAACCAGGTATACCGCAAAGGATATTGAAGCCATGGCCGCATACTGCTATGATCACCGCGACGTCGGTGCGGCCCTCGCCAGCGGATCCTTCCTCACCTCGGGAATGGTCGTCGCACCCTGCACGATCAAGAGCCTCTCGGGAATCGCCAATTCCTACACCGAAAATCTTCTCGTCCGCGCCGCCGACGTCACGCTGAAGGAGAAGCGCAAACTGGTGCTGGTCGTCCGCGAAACACCTTTACATAAGGGGCACCTCAGGCTCATGATGACCGCCGCCGACATGGGCGCCCATCTTCTGCCTCCCGTGCCGTCGTTCTACCACCAACCCAAAACCATCGAGGACATCCTCGATCAGACCATTGGAAAAATCTTTGATTACCTCGGAATCGAGCACAACCTGTTCCAGCGCTGGGGCGAGGAAACGTCCGCGAAGCCCCGATAGGCGCACGGGTTTGAGCCCAGGGACAACAAAGGAGAGATGAAGATGCTTTTACCTAGATTCGATTACCATGAGCCCGGGAGCGTGGCGAATGTCTGCGAACTGCTGTCACAGTTCAAAGGGGACGGAAAAGTTCTGGCAGGCGGAACGGACCTTTTGGTCAACCTCAAAAAAAAGGTCTTCACCACGGCGAATGTGATCTCCGTCGGAAAAATCGCAGACCTGAAAGGGGTGGACAAGAAAAATGGGCAGGTGCGCATCGGCGCCCGTGAAAACGTGGCGGATCTGGCCGAAAACGCGCTGGTGAAGAAGACCTTTGCCGCCCTCGCCTCCGGCGCGGGCTGGCTCGGTTCCCCGCTGGTCAGAAACCTCGCGACCATCGCCGGCAATGTGGTTTCGGCCCGTCCGGCGGCCGACCTTCCCCCGTCCCTTATCGCCTATGGTGCAGAGGCCGTGCTCCAGAAAACAGGCGGCGAGCGCACCGTCCCGGTGGAATCGCTCTTTACCGGCCCGGGCGCCACGATCCTGGCCCAGGATGAACTTCTGACCGCTTTTCTCCTGCCGGCACCGCTCCCGAACTCGGGAGCCGGGTACCAGAAGCTCGGGGTTCGTGAGGCGCTCGAGATCTCCCTCGTCAACGTGGCGGCCTTCATCGCTCTCGATGGTCCGGACGGACCGATCAAGGCCGCACGGGTGGTCCTCGGTTCGGTCGCCCCCACGCCCATCCGGGCGCCGTCGGCCGAAAATGCGCTGATCGGCGAAAAGCCCTCCGACGCACTGTTCGAGAAAGCAGCGAATGCAGCCTCGGGCGACAGCCGCCCGATCGACGACTTCCGCGGATCCGCCGCATACCGGCGGGCCATGGTGGGGGTCCTGACGAAACGCGCCCTCGATGCGGCCCTCAAGGACGCCCGGGCCAGAAGCTAGAGGAGAATGAGACGATGAAAAAATTGATCCGACTGACCATCAACGGTGAAGAAATGGAAGTGGCCGTGGCACCAAACCTCACCCTCACGGACCTTCTGCGATACGAACTGGGCCTGACCGGCACCAAAAAAGGCTGTGATCTGGGGGACTGCGGGGCCTGTACGGTCATCATGGATGGAAAAGCCGTCAACTCCTGCCTCGTCCTGGCCGTGCAGGCCGACGGGAAAAGCATCACCACCATCGAAGGCGTGGAAACGGGCAAAGGTCTGCACCCGTTGCAGCAGGCTTTCATCGACCACGGTTCGATCCAGTGCGGCTTCTGCACGCCAGGGATGATCCTTTCGGCCAAGAGCCTGCTCGAAAAAAATCCGCATCCCAACGAGGCTGAGGTCAGACGCGCGCTTTCCGGAAACCTTTGTCGCTGCACAGGCTATCAGAAGATCGTCGAGGCCATCCTCGACGTCGGCCGCGCCCGTTGATCAGGCCGGGTGAACATTTCCGGGTCCGCTCCGGCCGGCGCCCCTGCAAAGAGGCCTCCGGTCTGCTGATTCCCTGGACCAACCGAGCCTGAGACCTGAAAACAACGCAGACATCAAAACCCGATCCAAGCTATCGAGAGGAGTGAAAGACCATGAGCCAACACAGCGTCATCAACCGCAGGGCGCCAAGGCTGGACGCACCGGCCAAGGCCACGGGACGCGCGCAATATGTCGACGATCTGAAGATGCCGGGCATGCTTTACGGTGCCCTGCTTCAAAGCCCGATCGCCCACGCCAAGATCCTGAACATCGACACCTCCAAGGCCTTGAAGCTTCCGGGGGTCAAGTGCGTCGTTACGGCCGCCGAAGCCGGCCTCGTCAAGTACGGCGTGAGCCCTGCCCGCTACGATGAAACCCTCTTCTGCCACGACAAGGTGCGTTACATCGGCGACGAGATCGCGGCAGTGGCCGCCGTCGATCTTGAAACGGCGATGGAGGCCGTCTCGCTGATCCAGGTGGATTACGAGGAACTTTCGCCCCTCATGACGATCGAAGACGCCATGGCCGAAGGGGCCCCGCTGATCCACTCGGACTATCCGGGCAACATCTGCGCCGAGGTACACCAGGAGTTCGGGAACGTCGAAGAGGCCTTCAAGCAGTGTGACCTCATCCGCACGGACACCTTCGTCAACAAGCGTCAGGACGCCGCCTTCCTCGAGCCGCACGGCTGTCTGGCGGCCTTCGATCCCTTGACGGGAGAGCTCACCCTTAACACCTCCACCCAGACACCGCATTACGTGCAGCGCACCGCGGCCATGGTGCTCCGTCTCCCCATCGGAAAGGTGCGCGTGATCAAACCCTACGTGGGCGGCGGCTTCGGGCCCAAGGCCGAGGCCATCCCGCTCGAGATGGCGGCCTCCCTCATGTCCATGAAGACGGGCAAGCCGGTCAAGATGAACTATTCCCGGGAACAGGTCTTTCTACACTCCCGCGCGCGGCACCAGTTCTTCCACGAATTGACCACCGGAGTCAAAAAGGACGGGACCCTGATGGCGCTGACCAACAAGTGCTACCTGGAAGGGGGCGCTTACACGAGTTTCGGGATCGCCACGGTCTACTACGCCGGATCCCTCCTCGGCGGCCCCTACAGGCTGCCCAACATGAAGTACGACGGCTATCGGATCTACACGAACAAGCCCACCTGCGGGGCCCAGCGCGGGCACGGCGGCGTGGCGGCGCGGGCGGCCTGGGAGCAGCAACTGGATGCCATCGCCCAGGAACTGGGCATCGATCCGGTCGATTTCCGCCTGAAAAACATGATGGAGCGCGGAGACACCACCTGCAACGACCTGAACATGAGCAGCCTCGGCATGAAGGAATGCATCGAGGCCGTGAAGAACGGCTCGGACTGGAACGCCAAGAAGGGCAAGCTCCCCCCCGGCAAGGGAATCGGGATCGCCTGCGGATTCTTCGTTTCGGGCGCCGGGTATCCGATCTACCGTTCGGACACCTACCATTCGACAGCCGTTCTGAAGCTGCGGGAAGACGGCGGCACAGCCGATCTCCTGACGGCCTCCGCCGAAATCGGGCAGGGCTCCGATACGACGATGGGCATGATCGCGGCCGAGGCCCTGGGGGTGAGGCTGGAGGACATCAAGGTCTCCTCGGGCAGCACGGACTACGGCGTGGATCTCGGCGCCTATTCGAGCCGCCAGACCTTGATGAGCGGGCACGCGGCCAAAGAGGCGGCCGAGGACGTCAAACGACAGGTATTGGAGGTCGTCTCCGAGATCCTCGGCGTCCCGATGGACGAGATGGACATCAAAGACGGCCTGATCCACTTTAAAAAAGACGTGGATTTCAGCGGCCTGCGCACGGCTTACATCAAAGAGCATCGGGGCTGGACCGATCCGCCCACCGGAGACAAACTCACCTTCAGGGAGGCCGCCCGCATGGCCTACCTCGCCAGAGGCAGCATCGTCGGAACCGGGAAGTACAAGCCGCCGGCACTGGGCGGCAAATTCAAAGGGGCGGCCGTCGGGACCTCGCCGGCCTATGGCTGCTCCGCCCAGGTTGTGGAGGTGACGGTCGACCTCGAAACCGGACGCGTCAAGGTAGACCAGATGACGGACGCCCACGACTGCGGTCTGGCGATCAACGTGACCTCCGTCGAGGGACAGATGCAGGGATCGCTCTCCATGGGGCTCGGTGAGGCCCTCTATGAAGAGGTGAAGATCGACGCCAAGGGGCGGGTGCTCAACGGCAACCTTGGCGAGTACAAGATCGCCACGGCCCTGGACATGCCCAACGTCAACACCATCGTGGTGGAAACCGGAGAGCCGAACGGTCCGTTCGGGGCCAAGGAGGTTGGGGAAGGGGCCATCATGCCCACGATCCCGGCCATCCTGAACGCGGTACACGACGCGATCGGCGTTCGGATCGATGAGCTTCCGCTCACGCCGGAAAGGGTCTTCATGGCCATTCAGAAGGCCAAGGGGAAGTAATCAGGGGCTGACCCGCTCCCGCGGAAAACGCGGGCGGCGGGTCGAGGGAACACCGGGCATTCAACCAAAAAGAGGGGGGAACATCATGGCAGCACCGATCCAATTTCCATTTGCAGATGAAATCGAATTGCCACCCGAGATGGAGGGATGGGAAGAAATGTACGCGCCCCAGCGTCTTTTCAGCAAGGACCGGGAGGCCTGGGAAAAGCGGCATTTCTGGTACCACGACAAGATCCACGCCGCCGATCCGCTCTACCCGCTGGACGACATCTTCCAGGAAGCCTGGCAGATCGCTCTGTCCCAGTACAACACCAGGGTCTTCTGCATCCCCCCGGCCCAGGGCGTCGCCCAACGGATCCTGGGGTGCTATATGTACATCAGCGCCGTCGAATCGCCCCCGGGGGACGTCATCCAGAAGAAGGCCGAACTCTTCGGGAAGCGGGTCCCTTATACCTTCGATAACTACGCCCGGCAGTGGGAAGAATGGCTCGTGAAATTCCACAAGCTCGGCCACGACATGGAGGCCATACACATCCCGAAAGAGCTATATGAGTTCGTGCCCGATGAGGACGTCATTCCCACCCCCAAGGGGTTTACCGAAGCCAACGTCCTCATGGAAAACTTCAACGACATCGTCAATCTCATCATCCGGGCCTGGCAGTATCACTTCCAGTATCTCAACCTGGCCTACCTGGCCTACCTGATGTTCGTGGACACCTCCCGGAAGCTCTTCCCGGGGATCAAGGAAGGCACGATCGGCAAGATGGTCGCCGGGGCGGACGTCTCCATGTTCCGGCCCGAGGAAGAACTCTGCCGCTTGAGCCGGCTGGCCATGAGCCACCGCTCCGTCGCCGAGGTCTTGAAGCAGAAGGGCACCGCCGAAGAGAAGATGAACATCCTCAGGACCACGCCCGAAGGAAAGGCCTGGATCGAGGAGATGGACAAGATCAAGAACCCGTGGTTCTACGTCTCGAACGGCAGCGGCTGGTTCCACTACGAAGGCAGTTGGATCAACACGATGGACCTCCCTTTCAGTTACATGCAGAGCTACGTCGAACGCCTCGAGAAAGGCGAGACGATCGAGCGGAAACTCGAGAGCATTTCCGAGGAAAGAGAGCGGATTGTCGCCGAATACAAGGCCCTCATCCGCTCCGAAGACGACCGCAAGACCTTCGAGGATGCGCACAGGGTCGTCCGCTCCATTTACCGCTATGCAGAGGATCACCTTTTCTGGGTCGAACACTGGCTGCACACGATCTGGTTCGAGCGGATCGATCAGTTCGGGAAGATCCTCACCAAGCACGGCGTCCTGGGCGAACCTGAGGACATTTACCTCTTCAACCGGTTCGAGGTCCCCATGCTCCTGGAGGATCTGGCCACTGCCTGGGCCCTGGGCGAGGGCGTACCCACCAGGGGCCCCTTCTGGCAGGCAAAGGCCGAAAAGCGGAAGAAGATCCTTGAAGCTGCAGCGAAGTGGAATCCCACGCCCGCCATCGGGGTGCCGCCCGAACAGATCGCGGAACCGTTCACCCTCATGCTCTGGGGCGTCACGACCGACCTGGTGCAGGAATGGCTGAAGGGTGCGGGTATGGAAGTCGGAGATCTGGATGAAATCACCGGGTTCCCCTCGTCCGCCGGCGTGGCCGAAGGACCCGCCCGCGTGCTCAAAATGCTGGCCGACGTTGCCAAGCTGGAGCCCGGAGAGATTATGGTCGCGCCGACGACCAATCCCTCGTGGGCGCCCGTTTTTACCAAGATCAAGGCGGCTGTGACGGATATCGGTGGTCTCACATCCCACGCGGCCATCGTGTCGCGGGAATACGGCCTGCCCTCCGTAACGGGAACCGGGGTCGCAACTCAGGTCATCAAGACCGGGGACATCATCCGCGTGGATGGAAGCACCGGCAAAGTGACCATCGTCAAA
Organism: Desulfatiglans anilini DSM 4660; assembly: GCF_000422285.1. Taxonomy (NCBI): domain Bacteria; kingdom Pseudomonadati; phylum Thermodesulfobacteriota; class Desulfobacteria; order Desulfatiglandales; family Desulfatiglandaceae; genus Desulfatiglans; species Desulfatiglans anilini. The sequence continues at coordinate 86,692 of NZ_AULM01000011.1, read as the reverse complement.
CGGGTTTAATATTTTTTACCCCTTCGCGCCGGGGGCGAGGAAAGGATACCCCGGCGCCCCTTGCGCGAAGGCGCTGCATGGCAGCAACATAGAGGAGGATGAAGAAGATGCCGGACCAATGGATTTACTGGCTGAGCGAACTGTCAAAAGACCATAACGATATTGTGGGGAAGAAGTGTGCGAATCTCGGGGAACTGACACAGGCCGGGTTCCACGTCCCGCCTGGATTCGCGCTGAGCGTTGTCGCCTACGACCGGTTCATGAAAGAGACTGAAGCCACCGAACGTGTGTTGAAAATCCTTTCACATTTCAAGGCCGACGCTGAAAGTGTGGCCGACACGGAAAAATTCGACATCCTTTCCAAAGAGGTCCGCAGCACGGTTGAATCGATTGCCTTGCCGCCCGACATGGAAAAGACCATCCGCGAATACTATGCCGAACTCTGCCGGCAGACCGGCAAGGAAGATCTGTTTGTCGCGACACGCTCGGCGGGTCCCGTCAGCCATCCGGGACAGTATGAAACCTACCTGAACGTGAGCGGCGCGGATGATGTTGTCAAATACGTCCGGAGCGTCTGGGCGAGCACGTTCAACACCCGTTCCATTATCGCCCGCGCACGCTTGGGCCTCAAACTCGAATACGATCCGATCGGGGTGGCGGTTCTCACGATGGTCGACGCAAAGGCGGCCGGCGTCATGTTCTCGCTCAACCCCATCAATGGCGACGAGTCGAAGGTGTCCATGGAGGCCGGTTTCGGCTTCGGCGAGGCCGTGGTCTCGGGCAACGTCAACCCGGACCGCTATCTGGTCGACAAGATCACCCTGGAAATCGACGAAAGGGTCATTTCCGATAAGGGGAGCGAATTCGCCTACAACCCCGAGACCCGCAAAATGGAATACAAGGAATTGCCTGCCGACCAAAAGAAGCTCCCCTGCCTGGAAGACCGGGAGATCATCGAACTGGCGCGCCTCGCCAAGAAGGTGGAGGCCCACTTCGGCGTCCCGCAGGATATCGAGTTTGCCGTCTCCGGAAGCCTGCCGTTCCCTGAATCGATCTATCTCGTACAGGCCCGTCCTGAAAGCGCCTGGGGTAAAAAGAAGAAGGAATCCGTTCTGGGCAAAAAAACCGGTTTTGAATTGTTGTTCGAAAAAGCGACCACGCCCATCAAGCTGAAGCTGGACTAAGGAGAATTTACAATGACCGAAAGCAGTCTGTTGAAGGGGAAAAGAATCCTGGTGGTGGATGACGAGCAGGATATCCTCGATGTGCTGACAGAACACTTGAGCATGTGCCAGGTCGTTACGGCCTCTACGTTCGAGGAAGCCAAAAAACTGCTCGAATCGCGTCGTTTCGATGTAGCCGTCCTGGATATCATGGGCGTCAGGGGGTATGACCTACTCGAGATCGCCAATCAGCACGACATACCGGCCCTCATGTTGACGGCCCATGCCTTTACGCCGGACAACGTCATCAAATCCGTCAAGGAAGGGGCGGCGGCTTATGTTCCGAAGGAAGAGATATCGCGGATCGAGGATTTTCTGAACGACATCCTCATCGCTCGTGCCAAGGGCGAGAGCCCCCTGGTCGCATGGCAGAAAAGGCTTCCCCGATCGTATTTCCAGATGCGGTTCGGAGCGGCATGGGAAATGGCCGACAGGGAGTTTTTGGATACGCTCCGGACCGCCATCCAAAGCAGGTCAAGGGCCCAGAAAAAGCAGGACTGAGAGGCGGTCGGGACTTATTCACGTCCCTCCGCTTCCTGAAAGACCGGTGGCCGGTTTCATCGAGGGGATTCCCATACTTGCTCTGGCCACCGCCGTCATGCTAAAAAGCCCTGCATGCACGGGGCTTTTCTCTACACGCATGCATGCCGAAAGCCTGACCAAGGCTGCCCGTCTGAAACCGTTTTTTTCGCCGCCTGCCTGAACCGAGAGGTTGCATCATGGTCGACCATCCAATCTATTGGAATCCAGTGATCGAGACCCTGCCAAGGCAAAAACTCAGGGCGCTTCAACTGAAAAAGTTCAAGCGGATCTTTGCCTGGACCTATGACCATTCACGGTTTCACCGCGCGCTCTACGATCAGGCGGGTGTCCGCCCTGAGGATATCCGCACGTTCGAGGACATCCGTGCCGTGCCGAAGGTGGAAAAATCCATGATGCGCGACATCCAGCGGAAAGATCCGTTCCCTTACGGGGATGCCCTCTGCGTGCCGCTGGAGGAGGTGACCGAGTTCCGCCAGACGAGCGGCACGACCGGTCAGCCGGTGTACCAGCCGGATACGTGGCAGGACTGGGAATGGTGGGCCGAGTGCTGGGCCTGCATCCTCTGGGCCCAGGGATACCGCCCGTCGGACCGGGTCTTCCTGCCCTTCGGGTACAATATCTTCGTCGCCTTCTGGGCAGGGCATTACGCCGCCGAAAAGATCGGCTGCGAGGTCGTTCCTGGCGGGGTTCTCGACACCAAAGCGCGCATCCTCAAGATGCAGGAACTGAGGGCCACGGCCATGATGGCCACGCCGACCTATGTGCTCGGGATGGCGGACACCGCGCGCAAGATGGGAATCGACCCCGCCGCGTTGTCGATCCGCAGGATCACCTGCGCCGGAGAACCCGGCGCCGGAATCCCTTCCACCAAGAAACGCATGCAGGATGCCTGGGGCGCCAAGGTGTTCGATCACGCCGGCGCGACAGAGATCGGGGCCTGGTCCTTCGAGTGCGCGGAGCAGCCCTTCGGGATGCACGTCAACGAGGGGATGTTCCTGGTGGAGATCGAAGACATCGAGACGGGGGAGATCATCGAGGAACCCGGCCGGCGGGGCAAGATGGTCATCACCGCCTTCGACCGCCAGGCACAGCCCTGCGTCCGTTTCGATTCCAAAGATGTGATCGAATGGGATTCGGAGCCCTGCCGCTGCGGCCGGACCTTCCGCCTCATCAAGGGCGGGGTGGTCGGCCGCGCCGATGACATCACCAAGGTCAAAGGCGTGCTGCTCGCCCCCTCCGCCATCGAGGAGGTGGTGCGGAGCATCGAGGGGCTCGGGGACGAATACGAGGTCATCGTCGACAAGGTCGGAGATTCGGACCGGATCTCCCTCAAGGTCGAATTGCTCCCGGAGGCCCGCGGGAACCGGAAGGCCGTCGAGGCCGCTCTGGTCGATCAGTTACGCCTGAAGACGAACCTGCGCTACGACCTTGAATTCAACGATTACGGCCAACTGCCCCGCTACGAGGTCAAGGCCAAACGGTTCAAGGACCTGCGAAAGGATCATTGACAAAGAAGGAGAAGATCGGCGATGGTGGATGAAGCGCAATTCAAAAAAATGGCCGAGATGATCTCCAGCATGCGAAAAACAGCCGAAGGCCTCCATGGGATGGCGGACACCTTTCCTGCCGTCAAACGCAACACCGCCCGCATGCTGGCATCGCTGAAGATGCTCGAGATCAATGTCTGTGACCTGAACGACCCCCGGGAGCAAGGGTAAAGGAGTAGGCAACATGTCGGATCTCATGAAGGTCTTGAAGGAGAGACGCAGCATTCGCCGTTACGAAAACAGGCCTGTGTCCGACGACGCGCTCAAGGCCGTCCTCGAAGCGGTCCAATGGTCTCCGTCGTGGGCCAACACCCAGTGCTGGGAGATCGTCGTCGTAAAAGACCGGATGCAGAAGGAAAGGCTTCAGGCGGCCTTCCCTGCAACCAACCCCGCCAGCAAGGCCTTGCTGGAGGCGCCCGTCGTCCTGGCGGTCTGCGGTGTGCTGCAGCGTTCGGGCTATTATAAAGGCGAGGTCACCACGAAGTTCGGCGACTGGTTCATGTTCGATCTGGGCATCGTCACGCAGAGCATTTGCCTGGCGGCCCGTGATCAGGGCCTCGGAACGGTCATCACGGGGCTCTTCGACCACGCCAAGGCTGCAGAGGTTCTGGGCGTTCCGGAGGGTTGCGAACTCGTGGCCCTGATCCCCCTCGGCTACGCCGCCAAGGAATCGTCTGCGCCGAAACGCCGTGAGATCAGCGAATTCACGCATGACGACCGCTTTTAGGCAACGGCCGCCTGGACAACGCCCGTTTGGCGCAGAGGAACCCCTGCTGCAGCCTCCATCCGAAAGAGGTCTGCCCGCTGATCTCGGCGTCGATCTGCACGCTTGCTTGTGCGGCGACCACCGGGTCGCTTCCGCCTAAACGCTTGACTTCCTGGATATTGGCCAAGAATCCTCATTTCCGGATTGGAAACGAGGTCGCCTCCGCGCAAACGCTTGATGTCCTTCCAACACCCCCAAAATCAGAGCCTGTGGACAGCAAGGAGCCGCCAACCTTGGAAAAGGTTGGCGGCTCTTCGTTCTGACGCATCGTTATCCTCGCGGCCGGCACGCTGCTGCAGAGGAGCGACGAAACGCCGCCCCCCGCACGGCCCCCCCATTCCCGTTTCGCACGGTGGCATTGCACCCTGCCCTCTCTAAGGCGCCCCCTCCTTCAGGGTCCGGATCCGCCGGTGCGGCGGGAGATCCGCACGGCGGCCATCCGTCTCAAAAGTTGAAAACCCGGTCCAATTCCTCATCGGGGACATCGAAGACGTGGTTGTGGGGCGCGAGCTTCTCGAGCTTGAAAAACTCCGGCAGACGATCGTCGGCCGCCGTGAAACCCGCCCGGGTGTTGAACTCCCTTTCCATCTTGAGGACGCGGCTTCCCAGCGCATTGAAATCATCCACGGTCATCTTGATGCCGTATTTCGCACTGATCATGTCCGCCACGGCCACCATGGCGTCCGGGATGTCCATCACCGGGAAGGCCACAAAGAGGCACAGGCCGGCCGTGTCGATGGCCGCTGTCGCGATCTGCAGCCCCCTCGAAAGATCCACCTGGCCCGCCACGGACAACGGGTCCACGTCGCCCCCCACTTTCATGATGTTGGTGGCGACCGCATAGCCGGCGGTGTGGTCCGCGCCCATCGGCGAGGTGGCGTAGGTGACGCCAACCCCTTTGACCGCCCTCGGGTCGTAGGCCGGCAGGGCCTGATTCTTGACGACCGGCACCCGGCGAACCCCGAAGACCTTGCCGACGGCCCCCGCCCCCGAACCAAGGATCCGGCCGAGGGGCGTTCCCTTCCCGATCTCCGCCAGAAGCTCCTCTGCGCCTGCCACGTCCCCGAAGGACTTGATCCCGGCCTCCATGGCCACAGCCACCGCGTTCCCCGTCTCGATGGTGTCCAGACCGATGTCATCGCAGCCGCGGTCCATTCGCGCGATGGCGTCGAGATCATCGATCCCGCAGTTCGGTCCCCAGGCCCAGACGGTTTCATACTCCGGCCACTTGCTCACATAGTCGCCCTTCTCATCGAGATAAACCCCCGAGCAGCGGATGACGCAGCCGGCCATGCACCCATGGGAACAATCGCCCTTCCGGGCGGTCGTGACGCTGTTCAACGTCTCGCCCCCGACCTTTTCGGCCCCCTCGAAGCGCCCTGTGCTGAAGTTGCGCGTGGGAAGCCCACCGGCCTCGTTGATGATATTGATCAGAATATCCGTCCCGAAGTTGGTCAGCCCCTGGCTGGTCACCGGGTGGGTCTGGAGGGCATTCAGAAAACGCTTGGAGGCCTCCCGGAAGGCATCCTTGTCGGCAAGCGGGGCAGCTTCCCCTCCGGCCGGGTCGATGACAATCGCCTTCAGTCCCTTGGAGCCCATCACCGCCCCCAGGCCGCCGCGGCCGGCATGCCGCGTCGGACGGCCGTCCCGGTCGCTAAAGGCGACCGAGGCGGCACCCAGCTTCCACTCGCCCGCCTGGCCGATGCTCACATATCCCACCCGATCGCCATAGGTACCTTTGAGCTTTTCGACCGAGGCATAATTGCCCAGGCCCTTCAGTTCATCAGCCGGCAGGAGTTCGCAGCGGTCCCTGGTCACATGGAGTTTGAAAAGCCTGCCATCCTTCGGCTGACCCTCCACGACGATGGCGGCAATCCCCAGCCGCGCGAGGTAGCTCCCCGCCTGGCCGCCCGAATTGGCCTCCTTGATCGTGCCCGTCAGAGGGCTCTTCGCCCCGACCGATATCCGGCCTGAGTTGGCGCAGTTCGTTCCCCCCAGCAACCCGGGGGCGAAAATCAGTTTGTTGAGCGGTCCGATGGGAGTACAGGTGGGTTCCACTTCTTTCAGTAAAAAGGCCGAAGTGAGACCGCGACCACCCAAACCTTCATAGCTTTTCGGCAACGGGTCCCGCTGAATGGAACCATCCGTCATATTCACTCTGATTATGTCCACCATGACAGCCTCCTCAAAAGGGTTTCCGTTCTAATTTTCTCCTATTTAAAGAATCGCATAGAACAGGGGTCGATGCAAGTCATTTTTATTTGCATTTTCAATATGTTAGATCTTTTATGATATAAGGCTCTCGCAGGAAGGGAAGCTTCTTTCTCAAGAGCAAAATCGTTTACGGATCGGCACTAATTATTTTGCAAAGCGCATAGGGCTATGATAAATATGAAAAAATGCAGAAGAACACGTGGGATGACCATTACGCGCGCCGCGCCCGGGAAGAGAACTGGCTCGCGCGTTCGGTATACAAACTGCAGGAGATCGACCGCAGGTTCAAGATCATCAGAAAAGGGAACCGGATCCTCGATCTTGGCTGCTACCCGGGGTCCTGGTCGCAATACGCCTTAAGGACCGCCGGGCCGCAAGGCCATGTGGCAGGGATTGACCTGAAAAAACCCGAACGCCTATCCGCTCTCAAATTTCAGTTCATCCAGGCCGATATTTTTTCCATCGACATCCAGACGCTGCAACAAAACCTCGGGCCGAGAGACGTCGTCCTCAGTGACCTTGCACCCCAGACGACAGGCGCTCCGGCAACCGATACAAGCCGGTCTTTGGCCCTCTCAGAGCAGGCTTTGAAGATTGCGGAGGCTGTGCTAGAAAGATCGGGGCGGTTCGTTTGCAAGCTTTTCGAGGGCGGAGAAATCAAGGACTTTCAGGCCTCCGTCGCCGACCGTTTCGAGCGGGTGCGCCTGTTCAGACCCCAGGCGACAAGAAAACGAAGCCGTGAAATCTATCTCATCGGCATGGGTTTCACGTGATAACGGATATGTCCAGCGGCACCGGTCAAGGCATCCCAGGCCGTCCGGACCTGGGCGCATGGCTCGGACCGGCGTGAGCGCAGCCACAAGACCGAAACGGGACATACCGGGACGGCTGCACAAGCAGACGTTGTAGATTAACCCCGAGAGAGGGCAACAGGGCCCTTGTCCGGCGGAAGCGAACACTTGAATCAGTGGGGGGAGGCTATTTATGTCAGGCCATTCGAAGTGGAGTTCCATCAAGCACAAAAAAGGCGCAGCGGACGCCAAGCGCGGCAAAATCTTTACAAAGCTGATCAAGGAGATCACCGTCGCCGCCAGGATGGGTGGCGGAGACGCCGACGGCAATCCACGGCTGCGATCCGCCATCATCGCAGCCAAAGCGGAAAATATGCCCAAGGAGAACATTGAAAGGGCGATCAAGAAGGGTACCGGCGAAATCGAAGGGGTCTCCTACGATGAAATCACCTATGAGGGATACGGCCCAGGGGGCGTCGCCGTCCTGGTCGAATGCCTCACCGACAACCGCAACCGCACCGTAGCGGAGGTCAAGCATCTTTTCGAGCGCAACGGTGGGAGCCTCGGTGAACCTGGCTGCGTCGCCTGGACCTTCGAGAAAAAGGGATTGATCGCCGTCGACAAGAGCAAGGCCAATGAAGAGGCCCTGCTCGAAACCGCCCTCGAAGCCGGGGCGGAGGATGTCCGCGACGAAGAAGACCAGTTCGAGGTCATATCGGACCCCGGCGATTTCGAGGCCGTCAAGGAAGCGATCGACAAGGCCAAAGTGGAATATGAACTCGCGGAAATTACCATGATTCCGAAGAGCACCGTCAAACTGGACGGAAAAAAGGCACAGCAGATGCTGAATCTGATGCAGGGCCTCGAAGACAACGATGATGTCAGCCACGTCTACGCCAACTTCGACATCTCGGACGATGTCCTGGAGGCCATGGATTAGATGATCGTGCTCGGTGTGGATCCCGGATCCAGGGTCACCGGGTTCGGGCTGGTCGAAAAACGCGGGAACAGAATGGCCTGCGTGCACGCCGGGATCATCCGCCCCGAAAAAGCGGCCTGTTTTCAAGAGAAGCTGCATCTTCTCTTCCGATCCCTGGTTGCTATCATTCAAGAATTCCAGCCGAGCGAGATGGCCATCGAAGATATCTTCTACGCCAAGAACGTCAAGAGCGCCCTCAAGCTCGGGCACGCTCGGGGAGCCCTTCTGATCGCGGCGGCACACTGCGGTGTAGGCATTTTTGAATACACTCCGCTCGAAATCAAAAAATCCGTTGTGGGTTACGGCCGGGGGACGAAGGAACAGGTGCAGTACATGATGAAGATGATTCTCGGCATTCGCGGTGATCTTCACCTCGATGCGACCGATGCCCTGGCAGCGGCCGTTTGTCATTTGAACACCGCATCTTTCCGGGCCGCTGCCCATCATGCCGGCGGGTATGCGAAATGATCGCCTTTTTGCGCGGTATCCTTCTCAAGAAGAACACGCAGTCGCTCACCATTGACGTGAGCGGTGTAGGCTACGAGGTTCTGGTGCCGCTTTCGACCCTTTACCATCTGGCCGAGGAAGGGGAAGCCGTTGCGCTGCACATCCATACGCGCCTGCGGGACGACACCTTGCAGCTGTTCGGGTTCCAGACCGAAATCGAAAAGGAACTCTTCCTTATGCTAACCACGGTATCCGGGATCGGCCCCAGGCTGGCGGTCAACATCCTGTCAGGGATCGGCCCGCACGAACTGCTCGATGCCATCGCAGAAGGGAACGCGCCCGGTCTGCAGGCCATTCCCGGCATCGGCAAAAAAACCTCCGAGCGAATCTCTCTGGAATTGAAGGACCGTGCCCTCAAAGCGCGCAACGGCCTGGGAACAACCATCGCCGAAACGGCCACGACACCCGGGGAAAATCAGTTCCTGGACGATGCCCTCTCGGCGCTCCTGAACCTCGGTTATTCCCAGAAGGCCGCCAGGGAGGCCGTCGAAAGGGCCGGGGCGGCCGTAGCCAAACCCAATCTCGAAACCGTCATCCGCGAGGCGCTGCGGCTCCTCGCTTAGTTCATGTTATACTGAAAGATGCGAACATCGACGGTCGAATTCGATCCGCCATATGTCTTATGATACGATTCGTCCGCCCCATTTCCGACAAATCCATCAGGATCACCTGTGTAGACCGATGACCGAAAGAATCATCGACCCTCAACGCCAGCCGGAGGAAAGTCCGGCTGAACTCAGCCTGCGGCCGCGCAACCTGGATGAATACATCGGTCAGGACGAGATGAAGCGCAACCTGCGCGTCTTCATCGAAGCCGCCAAAGGCCGGGCCGAGGCGCTCGACCACGTCCTGTTCCACGGCAGCCCCGGGCTGGGGAAAACATCCCTCGCTCACATCATCGCGAACGAGCTCGGGGTCAACATCCGGAGCACATCCGGCCCTGTCGTAGAAAAGGCCGGGGATCTCGCCGCCATCCTCACCAGCCTCGAACCGCACGATGTCCTCTTTATCGATGAAATCCACCGTCTGAACCACGTGGTGGAGGAAATACTCTATCCCGCGATGGAGGATTATGAGCTCGATCTCATCATCGGACAGGGCCCCTCCGCCCGGACAATGAAGATCCCCCTGCCGCCATTCACCCTGGTAGGCGCCACGACCCGCGCGGGTCTCCTGACGCCGCCGCTGAGAGACCGGTTCGGCGTCATTCTGAGGCTCGATTTCTACAAGCCGGAGGACCTGCACCGGATCATCATGCGCTCGGCCGCCATCCTGCAGATACCGATCGAGGAAGAGGGTGCCCTCGAAATCGCGGGCCGTTCCCGCGGCACACCCCGGATCGCCAACCGCCTGCTGCGCAGGGTTCGTGATTTCGCTCAGGTGGAGGGTGGAGGAGTCGTCACCGGAAAACTGGCCGACAGCGCACTTGACCTGCTCGAAGTCGACCATTGCGGCCTGGACAAGATGGACCGGACCATCCTGCTGACGATCATAGAGAAATTCGAAGGGGGACCGCTCGGACTCGAAAGCCTGTCAGCCGCGGTCAGCGAAGAAAAAGGGACGCTGGAAGATGTGTATGAGCCCTTCCTCATCCAGGAAGGATTCATCAAGCGCACACCCCGGGGCAGGGTCGCCACGGCCAGGGCCTATCGCCACCTCGGCCTCAACGAGAGCAGGCATGCAAAGCTGCAAAAGCGGCTTTTCTAATCCTTCCGGCTGACCGCCGGGTCGCTTCTCTGGAAGCAAATGTTTCAGGCGGGCTTTGCCGCGGGTGCAGGGGCTTGGTTCCATCCCCGCGCTCCAGTCAACGCCCCGAACCTTCCGAGAGGACGCCCAAGGCCGAAATCTAGGCCGGGTGCATACCGTTCCAGCACTTCAGACAGAGTTCCCCTTCCGGGATGCCCAACGCCGCTACAAAATCATCCAGGCTGTTGTACTTGACCGAGTCGGCCCCGATGTTCTCGGCCACCCAGTTTTCCAAAGCCCGCAACTCCTCCATATGGGTAATGTTCCCTTTGGGGATGTACTTACGCGCGGCCAGTTCATCATAGCTGCGGGTGGAGATGCCGAAGTCGCACGGATACATGAGCGGGGGGCAGGCCACCCGAACATGGACCTCCTTTGCACCGGCCTGTTTTAGATCTTTGACCTTGTGCAGGATCTGGGTCCCCCGCACGATCGAATCATCGCAGAGGATGATGCGCTTCCCCTTGACCGCATAGCGAAGCACGGACAGTTTGCGCTTGGCCATTTGCTCACGCGCCATCTGCGTCGACTGGGTGTAGCTTCGATCGGCGTAACGGTTATAGAGGAAGACTTCCTGGTAAGGGACCAGCGACTGGATGTGATACCCGATGGCATGTCCTATGCCGCTCATCGGCACCGGCGCTACGATATCGGCCGTCAGACCTCCTTCGGCCAGGTCGCGCTGCGCCAGTTTGGCTCCGATCCGGTTACGTGCCTCCTGGACGTAAACCCCGTCCATGATCGAATCGATGCTCGCGGTATACGCCCATTCAAAGGCGCAGTAAGCAGGCCTGGGCGCCGGCAGTTGCTTCAGGGTCTTGAATCCATTGGGGCTCACGAGCACGATCTCGCCCGGCCGCACATCCCTCACCAGTTCCATGTCCAGATTGTGGAGGGCACGCGACTCAGACGAGACAGCGAATTTCCCCTCTCCCCGCCCTAGGCACAGGGGCCGGAAACCGGACACATCGCGGGTGGCATAAATCCCCTCCTGAGACAGCACCACAAGGGAGTAGGCCCCTTTGACCTTTTCGGACAAAGCAGCGATCCCCGAAACGATGTCCCCGGCGTTCATGATGATCATGGAGATGATCTCGATGTGGTAGCCTTTGTAAAAAACGATGCCGCGCTCCATCATCTCCTGCATCAAGGATTTCGCATTGATGATGTTCCCGCTGAAGGCCAAAGCGAGTTCCCCCAGCTTGGAACACCACATGACGGGCTGCCTCTCCTTGAGGCTCACGTGCCCGATACCCGACCGTCCCTTCAGATACGTGATATCGGTATCCGTCATGGTGTTCGCCACCTTGCCGTAATGGGTCACCTGCAGGATCCCCTGATCGCCGTAAGTCGCTATGCCGCAGTACTGCTGGCCCCGATGCTGCAGAAAATCGATTCCCTGGTAAATGTCCTGCACACAGGCATCGGGCGAGCAGATCCCGAAAATCCCGCAGTTTTCCTGAAAATTCTTCATCCCCCTCTACCGTTCCTCCCTCGAACCAGCCTGCCTCCGACCCTGTCATTGGTGCCCGGGTTGGACAAAAAGACCCCTTCCAGAGAAGGCTAGCGGATGTCCGTGTGATAAGCCTGCAGCGACTTGACCGCACCGTGCCCCCGCCGGACGGCCGAGATCCCCCTGGCCGCGGCCAGCGCCGCCGCCAGGGTCGTGATGTAAGGCACCCGGTACTTGATCGCGGCCTTCCGGATATAGGAGTCGTCGTGCTTGCTCATCTTTCCGCTCGGCGAATTAATCACCAGCTGAATCTCATTGTTTTTGATGGCATCCACGATATTCGGGCGACCCTCATGCATCTTGAAGATCCGCTGCGACTGAATTCCGGACTCCTCCAGGAACCGGCAGGTTCCTTCCGTCGAACGGATCTTGAACCCAAGTTTTTCAAACTGCCTCGCCACCTCCAACACCGCCGGCCGATCGTTTTCCGATACCGTAATCAGCACGGCTCCTTCCGAGGGCAACGTCTGTTGTGCGGCCTCCTGGGCCTTGAAATAGGCTAGACCGAAGGAATCCGCCATGCCCAGGACCTCTCCGGTCGAGCGCATCTCCGGTCCGAGGATCGGGTCCACTTCGGGAAACATGTTGAACGGAAACACGGCCTCCTTGACGCCGAAATGGGGGATGGCCCGAGGCCGGATATCGAGGTCGGCCAATTTCTTCCCCAGCATGAGTTCGGTCGCGAAACGGGCCATCGGAATATTGCACACCTTCGAGACCAGGGGAACCGTGCGAGAGGCGCGGGGATTGGCCTCGAGAATGTAGACCGTGTCTTCGGCGATCGCGTACTGGATATTCATGAGCCCCACCACCTTGAGTTCCACGGCGATCCGCCGGGTGTATTCGTAGATGGTGTCCAAATGCTTGGCGGGGATGCTGATCGGCGGAATCACGCAGGCCGAATCGCCCGAATGGATACCCGCCAGTTCGATATGCTCCATGACAGCCGGAACAAAAGCGCTTTCTCCGTCCGCTATGGCATCCGCTTCCGCTTCGATGGCGTTTTCAAGGAACTTGTCGATCAGGATCGGCCGCTCGGGACTGACATCCACGGCGGCCGCAACATAGCGGCGCAGCATCTCCTCGTCGTGGACGACCTCCATCGCCCGCCCTCCAAGGACATAGGACGGCCGGACCATCAGAGGATAGCCGATCCTCTTGGCGACATCGAGCGCCTGTTCCAGGGTGCTGGCCATGCCGGACTCCGGCTGGGGAATGCCTAGATTCTGCATCATGTGGCGGAACCGGTCACGGTCCTCGGCCAGGTCGATCGTGTCCGGGGATGTGCCGAGGATCCTGACGCCGGCCCGTTCCAGTTCGTTGGCGATGTTGAGCGGCGTCTGTCCGCCGAATTGAACGACCACCCCTTCCGGTTTCTCTTTCTCATAAATACTCAGAACATCTTCTACCGTGAGGGGCTCGAAATAAAGCTTGTCCGATGTATCGTAATCGGTTGAGACCGTCTCCGGATTACAGTTCACCATGATGGACTCGAACCCGGCATCCCGCAGGGCAAAGGCCGCGTGCACACAGCAATAATCGAATTCGATCCCCTGCCCGATCCGGTTGGGGCCGCCCCCGAGCACCATGATCTTCCGCCTATCGTTGACAGGGACCTTGTCCTCGGCGTTGTAGCTGGAGAAATAATATGCCGCGTCCTCGACGCCGCTGACAGGCACGGGTTCCCATGCCTCCGCCATCCCCAGGGAGAGGCGGCGCGCGCGTAGAGAATCCTCTGCCACACCCAGCAGGCCGGCGAGGTAACGGTCCGAAAACCCGTCCCTTTTCGCTCGCACCAGCACATCGTCGGGAAGCTCCTTGCCTTTCCATGAAAGGACCTCTTCCTCCAGCTGCACCAGTTCGCGCATCTGCTCGATAAACCAGGCCTTGATGTGCGTCTTGCGGTGCAACGTCTCGACCGATACGCCTTTGCGCAGGGCCTCGTACATAATGAACTGCCGCTCGCTGCTGGGCTCCGCCAGCATGTCCATCAGATCATCGAGCGGTCTCTGATGGAAATCCTTGGCGAAGCCGAGGCCGTACCGGCCGGTCTCAAGAGAGCGGATCGCCTTCTGAAAAGCCTCCTTGTAAGTCTTGCCGATGCTCATCACCTCGCCGACTGCCCGCATCTGCGTCCCCAGGCGATCTTCCGACCCCGGGAACTTCTCGAAGGCCCAGCGGGCAAACTTCACCACGACATAGTCCCCCCAGGGAGTGTACTGGTCGAGGGTTCCCTTGCGCCAATACGGCAGTTCGTCGAGGGTCATTCCGCCGGCCAGCATGGCCGAGACCAATGCGATCGGAAAACCGGTGGCCTTGGATGCCAGCGCCGATGAACGGGAAGTCCGCGGGTTGATCTCGATCACCACCACCCGGCCGGTCTCGGGGTCATGGGCAAACTGGATATTCGTGCCGCCGATCACCTGAATGGCCTCCACGATGTCGTAGGAGTATTTCTGCAGGCGCTGCTGCAGCTCCGGCGCGATGGTCAGCATCGGCGCCGTGCAGTAGGAATCGCCCGTGTGGACGCCCATGGCATCCACGTTTTCGATAAAACAGACGGTGATCATCTGGTTCTTGGCGTCGCGGACGACCTCCAGTTCCAGTTCCTCCCAGCCGCGCACCGATTCCTCCACCAGGATCTGGCCGACAAGGCTTGCCGCGAGGCCTCTTCCGGCGATGACCCTGAGTTCCTCGACATTATAGACGTGCCCGCCGCCGGTGCCCCCCATGGTGTAGGCGGGACGGATCACCACCGGATATCCGAGCTCATCGGCGATCTTCTCGGCCTCCTCGACGCTGAACGCAGGCTTGCTGCGGGGCATTTCGATCCCGAGGCGGTTCATGGTCTCCTTGAAGATGATACGGTCTTCCCCCCGTTCGATCGCATCCACCTGAACCCCGATGACCTTGACGCCGAATTTTTCAAGGATTCCCGCACGGGCGAGCTCCGAAGACAGGTTGAGGCCCGATTGCCCTCCAAGATTGGGGAGGATGGCATCCGGACGCTCCTTTTCCACGATTTCGGCCATGGTCTGGAGATTGAGCGGCTCCACATAGGTCGCATCGGCGATCCCGGGATCCGTCATGATCGTGGCCGGGTTCGAATTGACCAGCACGATTTCGTAGCCCAGTTTTCGCAAGGCCTTGCAGGCCTGGGTACCGGAATAATCGAATTCACAGGCCTGGCCGATGACAATGGGCCCCGATCCGATGATCATCACCTTCTTGATGTCGTCACGTCTTGGCATAGCAATCTCCCTGGAAATATGTTTTCCCGCCACGGTCCGAAGCCCGTCGTCTTTTGTCATACGCTGCCTTCCGGACCTTCCTGCAACCGACGGACGGCGCCCGCAATCACCTGAAAAAATGGGTTGGGAAGCTGAAACCCACGGAGCCAGAGGAGGCTGAAGCCCTATCGGGTGTCATGAACGGAGTCGGAACAACAGGCGGTTCGTCCGCATTCCGCCTTTTGCAAGGCACCTGGAAGACACTCGAGGCGGATGACCGACGTGAATCTGGACAAAAGAGGATCCAAAATTTGAGTGGAGCTAATATAGAAAAGGGTTCAGGGCCTGTCAAGCGGTTTGAGCGGATCGGAGATAAACGTCTCGATCAGATCAACATGTTGTTTTTCTTCATTAATAATCTTATCGAGGCCCCCTGAAACCATTGAATCGGCTATTGCCGTCTGGATCATCTGGTAAAAGAGGATGGTATCCTTCTCGAATTCGAGGGCAGCCGCAAGGACCTCCTTGATGGTCTCGATCCGCTCGAAGTCCACCTCAGCCAGCGAAAAACGCTGCTCCCCCAGGATGTCGCCGAGGAGCCGGCGCCCGAAATCCCGCATGCTTTCATCGCGCCCTTCGTCAGCGCATTCCTTCTTGAGCGCCTCGAACCATTCCACATGCTCCCGCTCATCCGAGGCCAATTTCGTCAGGGCATCGACCAGGTCCGGCCGTTTCGCCTTCCCGGCCGCCTCTGCATAAGTACGCTCACCGTTCCGCTCGATCTGAATCGCCAGATCGATAATCTCACCCAACTCGAACACGTCATTCTCCTCTACAACTGAGTGTCCATCCGGAAATGATTTCCCGGGAAGACCCGGTTTCCAATCCGGAAACGAGGATTTTTCCCCACACCTTTTACATCCCCATCGCCTGACGCCCACTCCCGGCAAGCGGGAGCGGCCTCCCTCTCCCGGATCCATGATGCAGCCTTCGACAGCACACTATTCTCTTGCCAGAACATCGAATTTATGGTTTTTATGCAACTAAAATCGGCTTGACAGCGTATTGGAAAATCCCCGGTGCCCGGGCCGTTTGGGAACGGCCGGATGCAAGCCCTGTGAAATCCCATGGAATGCAGCGCACACAGGAGTGCGCCGCAGCGGCACGGGTTGAACGTGACGAGCAGACGGGCATTTTTCAATGGCCTGCCAAGGTCGAACCCAGACCGTTTCAAGGAGAATCTCATGTACACAATCGTTCTACTCCGCCACGGGGAAAGCCTCTGGAACAAGGAAAACCGTTTCACCGGCTGGGTCGATGTGGACCTGTCCGAAAAGGGCATGGAAGAAGCTCATGAAGCCGGCAGAATTCTGCACCGGGAGGGTTTCAGCTTCGACTTCGCCTATACCTCCGTCCTCAAACGGGCCATTCGAACCCTGTGGATCACCCTGGACGAAATGGATCTCATGTGGATCCCCATCCGGCAGAACTGGCGTCTGAACGAACGTCATTATGGTGCCCTGCAGGGGCTGAACAAGGCCGAGACCGCCGAGCGGCACGGAGAGGAACAGGTGCTCATCTGGCGCCGCGCCTATGATATCGCTCCCCCTCCGCTGAGCCTTGACGATCCCATGTATCCCGGGAGCGACCCGCGCTATCGGGACGTCGACACGGCGAAACTCCCCCTGAGCGAATGCCTCAAAGACACGGTCAACCGTTTTATCCCTTACTGGTCGGACGTGATCGTGCCCACGATCCGCGAAGGCAAGCGGGTCATTATCGCCGCCCACGGCAACAGCCTGCGGGCCCTCGTAAAGTACCTGGACAACATTTCGGAGAAGGATATCGTCGGAATGAACATCCCCACAGGCATCCCGCTCGTTTACAAACTCGACCGCCAGATGAAACCCCTCGAAAACTACTACCTGGGAAATCCGGAAGAGGTGAAAAAGGCTCAAGAGGCTGTCGCCAACCAGGGGAAGAAACGCTCCGCTTAGCGGCATGGTCAAAGACTCCCTGTGCACCGGCCGGTGAAAGATAGGCAGATGCCAGGACTGCAAAACCCCGTGGAATGAAGTGCACGAATAAGTGGGCCGCCGCCGCGCGGGATGAGCGCAACTCAACGGATGAGCGTTTTTCAACGGCCGGTCAGGCCTGGGCCTGTTTCTGCTCGAAGGGTTCTTCCGCGATCCTGATGAAGGCGGGCAGGAATTCTTTCCAGATCTGCATTCCGATCCGATTTTGCGTGCTGACAATCTCCTGGAGGATCTGACGGTTCGTCAGCGGGTTTACCAGGACCGCTCGCAGCACGACGATGTTTTGCGGCCTGTACCGGGTAGATTCGAGCGTGGTGCGGGATACGAACGTGCTGTCGTCCCGTCTGAGGGCCTTGTGCAGCTTGATGTTCAGGCCATTGATCAGGTGGTTGATCTTGCGGATCTTCCGTTCCAGCTCCCTGGCCTCTTCCTTGCGGTTCGGCGAACAGTCGCGCAAGGCCGCTTGCAGGCGGCGAAGCTTTTCCTGGGCGGCCTCCGGGATGAACCGGTAAGCGAGGATAAACAACTGGGGCTTGCTGAGGGTCTCGAAATTGCCGCAGTGGTCCAGAATCTCCTTCAGCCGCTTCGTCGAAAGCTGCGCCTGCTTGAACAGCAGCCCATAACCGTCCCGCCCCATGATCTTCAGGGCGGCCCAAGGTTTCAAACAGGCGAAGGGCCGTGAACCCTCGATCGTGAACCGCCCTGTATCCACCGAATTCCTGCGTATCACGTACTGGGAAGAATGGCGGATCACATTGAGGTCCTTCTCGTTTCGGAAAAGGACCATGCCCATCGTCATCGGACAATAAAGCAGCTTGTGGGCATCGATGGACACCGAATCGGCCTGCTCGATCCCCTTGAAGAGGGTCTGATACTCATCCACGAGGAGGGCGGAACCGCCCCAGCAGGCGTCCACATGAAAATGCGCGCCCGCTTCCCCGGCGATCTGACCCAACTCGGCCAGATTGTCAACGTTGCCCGTCTCGGTGGTTCCAGCGATGCCGACCATCGCCATCACCTTGACCCGTTCCGTCTCCTGCTGGAACTGTCTGATCCTCCGGCGCAGCTTGCGCAGGTCGATGCGATTGCATTCATCTACAGGGATGGTGACGACGTTTTCCTCCCCGATGCCGATCATGCTGGCCGCCTTCTTTATCGAATAGTGGCCGCGGGTCGACACCAGTACCACAGCCCGATCGAAGCCGTAGTGTTTCAGTGCACGGCCTATCCCAGCCCCCCTCGCACCGGGAAAATCCCCTTCGACGGGAAAGGCCTTTTCCCGCGCCACCAGCAAGGCCGTCAAATTGGCAATGGTCCCGTCAGCGGTGACATTGCCCAAGGCCACCCGGGGATCCTGCATATGCTTCTCGTAAAAACGCTCCCGCCGGCCGAAGACCAGGTGATGCATCCAGGCGATGATCTCCCGCTCGACAAAACTCGATGCCTTCGCTGTCTCTATCTTGACCTGATTCTGGTTGAGGGCGGCGATGATCATTTCCAGCAGTATCATGAAGTAAGGCACGGCGCTGATCATGTGCCCGATGTAATAAGGATTTCCGACCTTGACAGAGTGCTTGATAATCTTCTTTTTGATCTCCGCCAACACATCCTTGATCAACTGGGGTTGGTCCGGGACCGTTGTCTGGTTGAAAATCCGGCTCAACTCGGGCAGGCTGATGCTGCTGTGAATACCGCCCTTTTCCTGGAAGAACTCGTGGATCATCTCCAGCAGCTCACGGCCGAACTCGATGAATTTGTCCGGCGAATCGGGCATGATGAAGAGTTTTCTGAGATATTCCAGATTTGCCTTAACGGTTTTGGGCGCTTTGTCCATGGTGATTGTCTTTCATCCAGGGGAGGCTTACCCGCCTATTCGATGGCCAGTCGCGAAAAACTTGGAAATGTCCCTTGCTCCCATACACCCTCAATATGTATGATACGGGCAGGCTCTCTACAGGAGACAGGAACCGGCAGACGCCCCGGCTCACAGAGCGTGGCTTCGATCTTCCGCATCCGCTTCGGCGCATGAGCAGCCCTGTTCGGTTGTACACCCAACCTATGGAGAGAAACCCGCAGGAAACTGCCGCCGCCAAAGCGGCTTTCGACAGCCGGATCCTTTGCGCTGAGAGGGGAAATTGCCCACAGCCTGCGGCCCGAGCCCGGCGCACCATCAAACGCCCGGCGTTGACTGCCTGGCAGTCTTCTTTTAGACCCTGCACGGCACCAGCGCCCGCATCCTTTGTAGCTGCGCGGATTTTCACCACCTGTCACTTACTCGAGACAGGTCCTTAAGATCGAATGTTTTGATATAATGAAATTTTGGTTTAGAAGTCAAGCCTCTTGCCCATCAAGGAGACATCCATGGAAGCCTTCTCCATGCGCAGCGAAATAGCAGGCCGGATCACCCGCCTTCAGCCCATGCTGGGCAACAGCGGGCTCGATGGGGCATTGCTGGTCCAAAAGGTCGATGTCTTTTATTTCTCCGGTTGCGACCAGGACGCGCACCTGTGGATACCGGCATCCGGCGAGCCCCTCCTCATGGTGCGCAAAAGCATCGAACGTGCCAGGCAGGACGCCCGGCTCGATGCAATCGTACCCCTCGGCTCCTTTTCGCAACTTCCCGACCTGATCCATGGTCATCAGCATTCGCCTCCGCGGCGGATCGGTCTGGAACTGGACGTTTTGCCGGCCAGACTCTATCTGACCTACGCCAAACACTTCCCGCAGTGTAGTTTGGAAGACGCCACCAGCCTCGTGCGCCGAGTGCGGATGATCAAATCCCCCTATGAAATCGATTGCATATCGCGAGCTGCAGCCATGGCGGACAACCTGCTGGCCGAGGTGCCCCTGATCATTCGGAACGCCCCGACCGAGTCCGCGCTGGCCCTCGAACTGGAGGCCTGCTACCGCCGCATGGGGCACCCGGGTATCCTGAGGACGCGGGCCTTCAACTCGGAATGCTTTTACGGGCACGTGCTCGCGGGGAAAAGTTCCACCGCCCCGAGCAATGCACCCGGCCCCACCGGAGGGGAAGGCCCCGGTCCTTTCTATTCCCAGGGGGCCGGCCACGGCCCCATCCGGCCCCACGAACCGGTCATGGTCGACTACACCGCCAACGTCAATGGATACGTCGCGGATCAGGCAAGGACCTTCGCAATCGGCCTGCTCCCGGAAAAATTTCAACGTGCGCACCGCGTCATGTGCGATATTCAGAACGCGGTCGCAGAGCGTTGTCTGCCGGGGGCCACCGCCGCGGACATGTATGACCTGGCGCTGCAGATGGCGGATGAAGCCGGTCTTTCGGAAGGATTCATGGGCCACCCCGAAGCGGTTCCATTTGTAGCCCATGGTGTCGGGCTCGAACTGGACGAGTGGCCGGTGATCGGGCGCGGGATCCCCATGACTCTCAAGGCTGGGATGATCATCGCAATGGAGCCGAAATATATCTTTCCAGGGGAAGGCGTGGTCGGGATCGAAAACACCTTCGTGATCACTCCGAATGGTCTTCAGAAGCTCAATCATTTCCCGGACGAGATCTGCACCGTCTGACCCGCGAGAAGAATCGCGCGGCGAACTTCTCATACCCCGCTTTGGCCGGCGGCTCACCCTCTCGCCTGCAGCAACGGACGGCGATCAGGCCAGGAAAGGACCGATGCCAAAAAAAGCTGCTCAAAAAAATCCACCGGAGAGTTCCCCCCATGGCGGAAAGAAGAAGATCGTTGCGGCATTTCTGATCTTTGCCGCCGTCTATCCCCTCTGTCTGGTCGTGTGGATATCTTTGGTCAAACCCACATACGGCCTCGTCGTGGGGGAGACGGGAACCTATCTGGCCGCAGCGACCTTTCAAACCAGGCTCGAGACCTTCGAAAAGGGGGAAGAGGTCCTGGATATCGTTCACACCAAACCCCTGATAACGGACGAAGGCTTGGCGGACACCGTCATTCAGCTCAAGCTCCACATCTCCAACTTTTCATTCAACCTGCCGCTCACACTGGCGATCATGATCGCCCTGCTGCCCCTCTTCCAATGGCGTCCGCTGCACCTGTGCGAGGCCATCGGGTTGATCGTTTTCGTCCACCTGCTCTTCGTCTACTTTTTCAACGCGGCGCACATCTACGGTTATCTGGCCCAGATGAAGGCAATCGAACCTTCCGCGGTCAAAACCGTTTTTTGGGAATTCTCCTGGACCTTCATCGACAACCTGGTCATCCGGTTCGAACCGTTTCTGGTCATCGTTTACCTGTGGCTCCGCGAACGGAAACGGCTGTTAAAGCCTGACCCTGTTCCGGCTAAGAGGCGCACCCGGCGCCGATGACCTGCATCAACACATCCTCCGGGATCACGCCCCTGCGCAGAATCCTCGGCCGATCGCCGCTCACATCGAGCACCGTTGACGGGGCCAGTCCAGCTGTCCTGCCCCCGTCCAGGATCAAATCGACACGTCCTCCCAGCTGAGCCTCCACTTCCCGGGCATCGACGCAGGGAGGAGAACCTGACCGGTTGGCGCTCGTGCCGGTCACAGGACATCCCAATCCGGCCGGCAGCGCCGCAGCCACGGCATGACTGGACCACCGGATGCCGATTTTGCCCGTGCCTGCGGTCAGAAGCCTGGAAACGGAAGGACCGGCTTCGAAGACCAACGTCAGTCCTCCGGGCCAGAAAACGTGCATCAGCCGCCGCGCAAGCGGATCGACGCGCAGGGCCAACTGATCTACGGCCGCGGCCCCATCGACGAGGATCAGCAGCGGCTCGCCTGGGTCGCGCCCTTTGGCGGCATAAAGGCTTCGCAAAGCAGCCTCCTGGCGGATGTCCGCCGCCAGCCCGTAAAAGGTCTCGGTCGGAAAAGCCACCAGGCCCCCGCCCCGCAGGACTTTTAGTGCACGCACCAGCGCGGGGTGACGCTCATAGGGCGGCTGCAGCGCAGCCACGTCGGTCGGCCGAGAGGCTAAAGGTCCCAACGATCTATATTCCGCTCGGCCGCAGCGGTCATTTCCCGGCGGTACTCCGTAAAGCGCCGGGAAATCTCCTCCTCCTGCAGCGCCAGAATCTGGGCCGCAAACAGGGCGGCGTTCTTGGCCCCACCCCCTCCGATCGCCATCGTGGCAACCGGGATGCCGGGTGGCATCTGAACCGTCGCCAGGAGCGCGTCGAGTCCTTTGAGCGGGGACGAGTCGATCGGCACTCCGATAACCGGCAGGAGGCTGTTGGCAGCCAGAGCCCCGGCCAGATGGGCCGCCCACCCGGCTCCGGCGATCAGGACGCGGAGGCCTTTCGCGGCAGCCTCCATGGCGTATTCCTGGGCCCGTTGGGGAGTCCTGTGGGCCGAAAGGATCTTCACTTCATGCGGGATCTCCAGATCCTGCAAGATCTGGACACACGGCAGCATCACATCGCGATCGGACGCACTGCCCATGACCACGCCCACCAGCGGTTTTTTCTCCGACATGGATCGACCTTTCCAGACGGCTTCAGCCGTGAACAAAGGGTTCAACGCTTCGTCTCCGAACAGGGCGACGGGGCCCTTTCGGCGATCAGGCCTGTCTTGCCATCCCCACCAGGGGGTAAATAATCATCCCGCAAAGCCATGCGATGTCCTCAGCGGAAAGAGCGCCGATAATGCTCCGATCGAAGAGGATGTTCCCTTCGGGCGGGAATTCGTCGTCTCCCTGCCACAGGATGAGCAACACCGGCACCCCCGGCAGGGCATCGACAATGATGGAGGCATCCCCTTCACCGGCCGGTTTTCCGCCGTAAACCTTAGCGGCCAAGGTCACCAGGCGCTCCGGCTGCTCGCCAAAGGTCTGCACCATCGGATTTTTGGCCCTCCTCAAAAAAGGGTCCAAATAGAACTTGCCGTCCGGTATCTCCTGATAAGCGACCCATTCTCCGCTCGGCGCGCCCGGCCCGCTTCCCTCCAGAAAATGCAGCAGCAGGACCTGCTGCTGGATGGGAAGCTCTTCGCCGGTCTGTTCATAAACCGGCAACACCTCCGGCCAACACACCTTCACCTGCCGGTTCAAAAAACGAATGACCAGGCAGGGATCCTGGCCCTGCGCCCCTTCAAACCGCCCTCCGGCCCTGTCCGCCACCCGCTTCGGGTTGGCCTCTTTCAAGGCGCTTCTGGCGATTTCCGCCGCCTTCTTGTAGTCGTCAACGCGTGCCATATCAAACCTTTCCCGGGATTGCCTCCCTTGTGGGTCCTTCCCGTCTTCTCGCCGCAAGAAACCTATTTCGATTCCTTTGTCCCGGAACAGCCCTCGAAAAAAGGTCCGCCCGCCTGCAAAAAAACCACGGCAGGATCGGCGCAATCCATCGGCGCCCCCTGCTTTAGATCCTGACAGGTCAGGATGGAAGTGTTATAGTTTTATTTATTGGATGATTTCAAGCCCCTTTTGTGCAGACCTGAGAGATGTAATACTTCGTGCCCGATCATGCCCCGCAGGAAAAAGAAAAACCGTACGCCGCCCGGCCGGGGCGCGGTAAAATCCATGGAGGGACCTTTCAACCCGGTTCTGGGCATGCGCCGCAAACAACGGCGGCCGAAAGCCCTTCCCGCGGCGGAGGCGCCGCCTCCGCCGCAGCCGCAGGAAATCCCGGACGAGACGGAGGTTTTCCTTCGCGCCATGACGGATGTCAAACCCCTGGTGCGCGGGAAAGGCATGGTCACATCCCAGCCAGATCCCCACCTGCGGCCGCCGCACAGCGCCAGGGACGACGAACTGGAGGTGATGGCGCACCTGTCCGACCTGATCAGCGGCGCAGCGCAACTCGATATCACCTTCAGCGACGAGTATATCGAAGGGTGCGTGCCTGGGTTCAGCCGCAAGCTGATGCTGCGCCTCAAGCGCGGCGAATTTCCCGTTCAGGATTACATCGATCTGCACGGCCTGACGAAGCAGGAAGCGGAAGCCCAGCTGCGGGGATTCCTGATACGCAGCCACCAGTTGGGGCTTCGCTGCGTTTTGGTCGTCCATGGACGCGGCCTGAATTCGGAAAACAACATCCCGGTGCTGAAGGAACGTCTGCCGGTCTGGCTCAACCGCGGCAGCATAAAACGCATCGTGCTTGCCTTTTCGACCGCGAGGCCTTATGACGGCGGTACGGGGGCCATCTATATCCTGCTGAGAAAGTGGCGCAGCGGACGTTGACGCCTCGACCTGCGCATTGCTTTTCGATAGCCGACTTGCTATAAGGGTCCGGTGCAGCTCCTCCCCGCCGAATCGGAATCCCCAACCGGGCAGGAACCGGAGCCACAACTCCCGGACCCAGCCCTGAGGACACTTTCAGACCTATGAAACTCGGTATCATTGGACTTCCCGAAGCTGGCAAAGCGACGGTTTTTGCAGCATTGACCGGCGCCAGGGGCGAAACCCCCGGGCAGGCCGGCGCCTCGGATCCAAGAATCGCAACCATCACGGTTTTGGATCAACGCATCGACTATCTGAGCGGCGTCTACCAGCCCAAAAAAACCACCTATGCACGGATCGAATACCTGCTGCCCTCGGAAATCCCCTCTGCCAAGGCGTCCAAGGCTGAAAGGGCCCTCTGGTCCCAGGTCCGCAACTGCGACGCCCTGCTCCACGTCGTCCGGAACTTCCCGTCGCTCGATGGAAGGCCACCCGAAAGCGAGCAGGACTTCCGGCAGGTCGAGGAAGAGATGATCCTGAACGACCTGGTCGTGGTGGAAAAGCGGCTCGAACGGCTTGAACTCGACCGCCGCCGCGGCAAGCCGCCGGAGGGGAAAGAGCAGGAACAGCTCGAGGCGTGCCGGGCCATCCTCGAAAAAGGCGCCGCGCTCCGCTCCGACCCGGAGCTCGCCGAAGCGCCGGAACTACGGGGTTTCACCCTCCTGTCGGCCAAGCCGATGCTGATCATCCTCAACAACCAAGATGAAGACGTGGCCCTGCCGGAATGGTCGACGCCCCCCACCGGGGCCGACCGGATGGTGGTGCGAGGCCGTCTCGAAGAGGACATCGCCCACATGACTTCAGAGGAGGCCCAAGAATTCCGCGAGGCCTACGATATTGCAGAATCTGCACTCGATCGCGTGATCCGACGCTCATTCGAACTCCTGAAGCGCATCTCCTTTTTCACGGTGGGGCCGGATGAGGTCAAGGCCTGGCCGATCCCAGACGGCACACCTGCACTCGAAGCGGCCGGGGCCATCCATTCCGACATCAAACGCGGCTTCATCCGCGCCGAGGTCTTTCATTTCGATGACCTCGAAGAAAAAGGGACTTTTCTCGAATGCAAGAAGGCGGGGCTCGTGCGTCTCGAAGGAAAAGATTATCGCGTGAAGGACGGCGACATCATCACGTTCCGCTTCAATGTCTGATCATCACCCGCGCCGGCTCCGGCAAAGCCCCGAGGTATCAGGATGGCCCAAGGGCCGGCCTCGCCGGTCTGAACCATTGAACCCTTTATGAGGTCTTTTGCCATGAAAAAGATCAAGGTAGGCATCATCGGCGCCGGCGGGTACGGCGGCTGTGGTGCCGTGGAGCTTCTCAACCGCCACCCCGAAGCCGAAATCGCGGCCCTCATCGACCAGCAGGACATCGGCAAGGCCATCAGCGACCTCTACCCCCATTTGACCGGCTTCTGCGACCTCCCGCTGCGCAGTCCTCAGGACCCCGAGCTGCCCGAAAATTTCGATGTGGTCTTTTTCGCCACGCCGGACGGGGTCGGTCAGAAGGAAGGTCCGAAGTGGCTCCGGAAGGGCACCAAGGTCGTCGATTACAGCGGGGATTTCCGCTTCAACGACCCGGACACGTATGCGGGTTATGCAGCCCGGATCGGAAGGACCGAACCCCATGCGTCGCCGGATATGCTGCCCCGAAGCGTATACGGCCTGGCGGAGCTTCACCGCGAGGGGATCTCCCGGTCGGATCTGGTGGGAAACCCCGGCTGTTTCGCGGTCAGCTGCATCCTGGGCCTGGCGCCGGCCGTCAAAGAGGGCCTGATCGATCTGGAGGGCATCATCTGCGACGCCAAGACGGGCGTGTCCGGTGCGGGGAAAAAGCCCTCGCCCACTTTCCATTACCCGGCGCGCTATGAGGCCATGAACGCCTACAGGATATCCGGACATCAGCACGTCTATGAGATCGAAAGGGAGTTGGGGCTTCTGGCCGGCTCAGCGGTCACCCTCACCTTCACACCTCATGTCGTCCCCCTCTGCCGGGGGATCCTCTCCACCATTTATGGCAGCCTGAAGCCCGGAAAAGGCCTTCCGCAGGTTCTCGACGCCTATCGATCGTTTTACGGGAAGGACGTCTTCGTCCGAGTCTTCGGCCCGGACAAGCCCCAAAGCAGCATCAACGTGCGCGGCAGCAATTTCTGCAACCTGAGCCTCAACATCGATGACAGGACCGGAAAGCTGATCGTCGTCAGCCACATCGACAACCTCGTCAAAGGGCAGGCAGGCAGTGCCGTACAGAACATGAACATCATGTTCGGTCTGGATGAAACGGCTGGACTGATGAACCCCGGCATCTTTCCCTGATGCCTGGTAAAACTCGCGAACCGGCACGGGTTTCGATGATCGACCGAGAGAAGTCCGTTGTAAGGTATGCTGCCGAGGGGCCTTCAGAGGCCCCTCGGTCTTCAGGAGGGACGTGCAGGAAGAACAACCAACGCTAGAGAGCCAGGCCCAACAGCCGGCAGGGCCCGAGGCCGCATCAAAGACCCAGGACCTCGGAGCACTGGTTCCAGATGGATCTCACGCTTTCAACCGCTTCCGACCGCTCATCGTATTCCAAAATGGTCTGGCCGACGACCATAGACCGGGTGAACACCGGATCAAAGGGTACGCGGTCAAGAACCTTGATCCCGTTCTCGCGCGCGAAGGCCTCGATGCCTTCCGCCTGTTCCACATTGAGATCGAATTTGTTCACACACACCATGGCGGGGACACCGAAGTGCGCGGCTAACTGCGTCACCCGCATCATGTCATGCCGACCCGAAACGGTCGGCTCGGTGACGATCAAGAGGCCCGCAGCCCCCCCGATTGCAGCGATAACAGGGCAACCGACGCCCGGGGGCCCGTCGGTCAGGATCAGCCCGAGATTCTTCTCTTCGGCGATTTTTTTAGCCTCCTGCCTCACCAGGGTAACCAGCTTCCCCGAATTCTCCTCGGCGATCCCCAGCCGCGCATGCACCAATGGGCCGAAGCGGGTGTCGGACACAAACCAGTCCCCGCACCGGTTCAAGGGGAAATCCACCGCCTTTTCCGGGCAGAAATACACGCAGACCCCGCAGCCTTCGCAGTCGATCGGGTCCACCTCGAACGTCTCACTGATGGCGTCGAACCGGCACAGGTCACGGCACAGCCCGCACTGCGTGCAGCGCTCCGGAACGATCACCGCCGTCCGGCCGCTTTCGAAGCCATGGCTCTCTTCGACATGCGGATCCAGAATCAAATGCAGGTCGGCTGCATCCACGTCCGCATCGGCCAGGACCTTGTCCTTCGCCAGGGCGGCAAAGGCAGCGACGAGGCTCGTCTTACCCGTTCCCCCTTTACCGCTGATAACCACGAGTTCCTTCATGCCGGCACCCCCTTCCCAACTGCTGCATCCTGGATATCCTGATAGAGTCTGACAAACCGCTCTTTCCACTCGGGAAACGCCTCCACTACAGGGACCCCGCGGGAGTAGGCCTCAGCGATTTTCCGCTCGAACGGGATTTCCATCAGGATGGGAATGCCTTCTTCTTGGGCATATTCATAGACCTTCCGATCGCCGAGGTCCGACCGGTTGATCACGAGGCCGCACGGGATGCCCAGCACGCGCACGGCTCCGACAGCGAGCTTCAAATCATGCAGACCGAAAGGCGTCGGCTCCGTCACCAGAAGGATGAAGTCCGCCCCCTTCATGGCGGCGATCACCGGACACGATGTACCAGGAGGTGCATCGATGATAGTCAAACCGTCCACAGGGGCCTTGGCCCGAACCTTCTTGATCAGCGGCGGCGCCATGGCCTCCCCTATCCGCAACCGGCCGTGAATGAAGCGGATGCCGTTCTGCCGGCCTTCTTCGATCACACCGAGTTCGCGCGGCTTTTCGCTGATCGCGTCCTCGGGACACACCTCCATACACCCCCCGCAGCTATGGCAAAGCTCCTCGAAGGGCAAGACCGTCTCGCCGATTACGATGATGGCCTTGAACTGGCAGATCTCACCGCACTTCCCGCACAGCGTGCACTTGTTCTCATCGACCAGGGGGACCGGAGTTGTCGCAATCTCGGGCCTTCCCAGGTCCGCCTGCAGAAAAAGGTGTGCGTTCGGTTCCTCTACATCACAATCCAGAAATACCAGGGGATCGTCCAGAGAAAGGGCCAGATTGGTCGCAATGGTCGTCTTGCCTGTCCCCCCCTTACCGCTGGCTACACTGATAATCATGTCTTTCAACCTCTTTCCGAGGGTCCGCCTGCCTTCCCCGTCTGCTTCAGCATATAGTCGTTCAAGGCTTCCTGGAGGGTCTCGCCCGCGAGCATCGCACAGTGCTGCTCTTCCTCCGGCAGACCGCCCAATCTTTCAAGGATCGCTTCTCCGGTCAGGTCGAGCAGTTCGTCAGGGGTCTTGCCCAAGGACATCTCAGCCGCGAACGATCCGCAGACGGCGCTCGATCCGCAGCCATCCGTATCGAAAAGGGCCGTCCCCACCATGTCCCCTTCAAATTTCAGGAAGATTTCCATCGTATCGCCGCATGACCCTCGTACGCGCGCGTATCCGTCGGCATCCTCCATCCGCCCGTGGTATTTCGGGTTGAGCCACCGCTCGAAGGCAGCCTCGCCGTAAGCCGCTTTAGTCTCTTCGAAGATCTTTTCCTGAAGTTCCTGAACGAAATCCTCCAAATCACCTTTCATGGATCGAACCATCCTCCTCTGTAGAAAAAATAGGGCACTCCCGCCGGACAACGGACTCCCGGGAACAGCTTCGGCCGGACGGATAGCCTGCTCATCATCAAAAGAATCCGTCAAGAGGCCGTCCACCGCAAATCAGCCGGATGGGTACACCCTGGAGGCATTATGTCTCAACAACGCCGGAAGTGCAAGCCGTCTTCAGGCGCGCCGGGCATGCTAAACACGTGTCATCGGGGTGCCGCACTTCGGGCACTTCAACTCGAAGCAGGGCACCCCCCGCTCATGCGGCAACCGCTCCCCGCACTGGGGGCACGCACACTCACCACCCGGCCCGAGACCACGCCCGCCGCCGGCGCCCCGGCCTTTCCCCGATAGCTCCTGACCTCTGCCCCTGCCCCGGTCTTCTCCCGAGCCCTGTCCTTGTGGTGTCATGTCGTACCTCCTTTCTATACCGGGCGCTGCGGCCTAATGATCGCAGACATTGGCGCCTGTCACGAGCGCATCCGCCAGATACTGATTGACAAGAGATTCCGCGGTCCCCATGGGGGCGCCCACAATCACCTCGATACTTTTTTCGCGCAAGGCCTGCTGAGCCATCTCGCCCAACCCGCCTGCTATCACGACGTTGGCACCCTGATCGTGGAGCCACTGCGGAATGACGCCCGGCTGATGGGGAGGCGGGGTGCGCAGGTCCATGTTTACAATCTTGCCGCCCTCCGTAAGAACGAAGGCGAACTGTTCCGAATGACCGAAATGAGCGGACAGTTTGCCTTCCATAACCGGAACGGCCACCATTTTGCGGTTATCCTCGGCCGCTGCCGCGCGACCGCTCTCGACCCCTGCCTGCTGCGCCGCGGATGTCTCACCGCCCGCAGGCATCAGCTCGACGATCTGATCGACCATCTTGTTGAACGCCTGGGCATAGGGCAGCTCAGGCTGGTCGAGAATCACCATTTTTCCGGAATCACCGTTCAGCACCACCTGGGGTTCGATCGGCAGGCTCGCCAGAAAACGCAGGCCCTCGCGCTTCGCGGTGAGCATGCCGCCGTGCTCCATGAACAGGGGAATCACTTCACCGCAATGCGGGCATTTCAGCCCGCTCATGTTCTCCACCAGACCAAGGATATCCATCTTGACCTGCCGGCAGAAATGGATCGATTTCCGTACATCCGCAAGGCTGACCTCCTGAGGGGTGGTCACGATCAGCGCCTTCGAATCAGGAATCGTCTGGGCCACCGTAAGCGGTTCATCGCCGGTTCCCGGGGGCGAATCGATCACCATGTAATCGAGATCCATCCACTCCAGGTCGGAGATGAACTGCCTGATGACCCCAATCTTCAGGGGGCCTCGCCAGATGGTCGCGACATCCTTGTCGTCCCCCAGCAGCGTTTCAATGGATATCACCTCCATGTTCGGCATGTACTGGACCGGTTTGGCCTTTCCCGAACGGCTGCCTTCACCGATCGTCCCCCGCAGCCCGAGCATCCTCGGGATGCTGGGGCCGTGCAAATCCACATCCATGAGTCCAACCTTGAACCCGCGTCTCGCCAGGGCAACGGCAAGATAAGCGGCGACGCTGCTCTTGCCGACCCCCCCCTTCCCGCTCATGACAAGGATCTTGTTCTTGATGTGCGCCAGCCGCTCCTTGATCTCCAGATCCTGAATCTCATGGGCCTGCTGTTGGATCGAACCGGCACCGCGTTTCTGTTGAGCGCTCATATTTCGAAAACCTCCCTTTTCCCTATAGTGATGTACGTCCGCAAACGCCCCTTTTATCTCACTCGTTACGCCGACCGGAGCATGGATCGCCTGGGCTTTTAGGCCGCCGGACTGCAAAGCATCTTATGCGGTGTGCGCCGCCGGCGATCAAGGGGCCCTTTTGGTTCGCGTAGTCAAATCGATCAATTTTAGTATGAAAAGCATCAGCAGACAAGCCTTCCTCTTCCATGCCGCGTCCGCCCAGCGAAAAATACGCTTCGAGTGGCTACCGGATGGTGTCGAACCACCGGAGGCGTTTCCGGGAACGATGGCCCCGCTTGAGAGCCTTCCCAGATCCGCAGCCTTCTATCGGTCCTCAGATTGTACCGTCCGGGTACGCTTCGCAAATCCGCGTCCTTTCCCGTCGTGCCGTCCACGATGATGCTCATGGCGGCAACCCGGCATGAGAAATCGCGGCTGAAAAAGCGTCCCGTCCAGATAGGCCTGCAGCACGTCCTCCACCGGTCCCGAAACCCAGGCAATGACGGAGATCCCGCTGCCTGCGAGCAAACGCGAAACCGCTTTCGTAACAGCTCCGCAGATCAGCGTTTCAACACCCAGTCCCCGCAGAAAATAACAGCGGCCATTGGTCGTGCCGGGTTCGAGAAGCGCTTCGAACCGACTGATTTGGCACCGATTCTTCACCTCGACCACCAGCACGCGCGAGGCTGTGTCAAAGACGGGAGAAACCTTGCCCTCCCAGACCGGAATAGCAACCTTCATCGGAATCGTCACCCCAGACATCCGGCCAGTCGCGTCAACTCTTTCCCATCTCCTTCATCCGGGCTTCGAGGGCCTCCAATTGTTTTCGCAGGGCCTTCACACTATCTCCCAGTTCCCGGAGGTCCTCCGCACTCGATCCGCCGGCAGGCCGGTTTTGCTCCATCGGTGCGTCCCCTGACCAGCCTTTGCCGCCCCCGCCGGTTCGGCACCCCATACCTCCGCCACGGCCACCCCCGCCGCCCTGCCTTCCAGCAAAGACACCCTGCGCGCAGGCGGCACTGCCTCCAAGACCATAGTGATCTTTGACGTTCGCGTTGGTCGTGCTTTCCAGCTCTCCGCGCCGAAATCGCTCCAGGGCTTCCCGGACCGTTCCCCCCTGGCCAATGATGACGCGGACGCCCGCTGCGGAAAGGGTCCGCATGGCATTCGGCCCGCAGTTCCCGGTGATCACGACGTCGGCACCCTTGGAGGCGACGAATTGCGCAGCATTGATGCCTGCGCCACCGCCGAGCGCGACGTTTCCGTTGTCAAACACCTCATATTCCATGGTCTCCGGGTCGACAACGATAAACCGCGCACAACGCCCGAATCTCGGATCGATGGACGCATCCAGATCATTGCCGCTGATACTGAGAGCTACTTTCATACCCTGTTCATCTCCTTTCGTTTCAGCCAGTATTTCACCATACTGATCATGTACATTCTCATTCATCCGGCTGCGCCGGAAATGATTATCCCCATTGAGTTTCCCTCTGGAAATGGTCTTTTGACAAATCTCGGCATCCATTTGCACGTTTGCTTATCCACCGGCCTATAGGCCGCCTTCCCGCAAACGCCCAGTTTCCGTCGAGATCGCCAACGAATCCATTCCCGGATACGAATCACCCCGCAAGACAGACTGCCTCACCAGCAGAAAAGGGGTGCCTCTTTCGAACCGAAAGCCGTCCACTCTCGAAGCTGTTTTCTATGCAGGCACTTCTACAGGGGAGATGTGAAGCATCGTTCGTGCCAAAGAACCTAAAACGGCGACGTGAAATTGTAAATTGAAGCAAAAACGAGGTGTTATCTCAGAGGACCGGTCAATTGATACAAGTGTTGCGCCTTAAAAATATGCAATTTTGCAAAGCGCTGGCTATTATTAATGCAAAAATGCAATTTTCAAATAGCTCTCTCGGCCACCGCACGATTTTGATCAACGCATGGGTGCATATCGCGGCCATCGATGGTCCTAAATGCGCACACCCGCGATACCCGCCATACAACCGTGCGAAGCCCGTCCACGCCGGGGGGCTGCTTTAAGAAGCGGCGCCCCCCTCCTCCTGCTCCTGCGCCATCAACCCCTTGACAAAGATAAAACGGAAGGTCTTGACATACTTTTCTCCGTCAATCCGATCACGGTTCAAGGCCCATTGATGCAACACACCGTCATGAATGGCCATAAAGGTCAAAGCAGCGAGTTCAGGATCCAAACCGGGGTTGATCAGTCCTTGGCGAATGCCATCCCTGATCAATTCGCTTATGAACTTCTGGTAATCTCTGTAGACAGACTTCAGCGCAGGTTCAAAATCTACATCCGTATTCAACTCCGTAGTAAGAAAAGTCAGAAAGAGACACAAATCTGGGTTTTCAAGAGCAAACCTGGAACTAAAACTAATTGCACAATTCAACTTATCAATAGCATTTCCAGGATGCGCATCAACCGTCTTTATCATTTTTTCTATATATTCTATCCTGAATTCATCTATTATTTTCAGAAGTAATTCACCTTTATTTTGAAAGTGTGCATATAAAGCCCCTTTAGTTAAACCCACTTCTTTAGTAATATCATTTATAGATGTACCATGATAACCATTTTTAACAAACAACGCTAAAGCAGCGTGCAGAATACGTTTTTCAGTTAATCCGCTTCGTTTCATCTGATATTTCCACTTTGATCAAAAATGATCACCTTTAATCAAAATAAAACTATTAAAATTTCATACTACATAAGATAAATTCATTGCTCAAAATGCTAAAAAAACCTTCGCTTTAATCATGAGATGCAGCGTGTAACAATTTTCTAAAAACTATAAAGCTTAACCTGAAAAAGTAAACCCATGCCACATAAAAACTAAGCTTTATTTTCGCAGCATCCTCCGCACCAACTCATAATGAACCGGCCTCTTCTGCGATTCGCGAAAAGCCGTCTCCTCTTTTTCAATACACTCCGCTAAGCCGCTTTCCTGCCCCTCACGCACCAGCCTTTTGACAGCCGCACAGACCTCTTCAGGTAACGATCCGATCTTCTCGGCAAGCCCTAAAACCGTCGCCAAAAGCACATCATCCTCGACCACCTGATTGATGAGACGATTCGCAAGTGCTTCTTCAGAGGATATTTTCCTCCCCGTAAGAAGCCACTCCATTGTTTTAGGATACCCGACCAAGCGAGGCAAGCAGAATGTACTGCCGAATTCCGGCGTAAGTCCGATCTGGACGAAAGGAGCGCTGAAATAAGCACTATGGGCCGCAATGCGGATATCGCATGCAAGCATCAGCGTCATTCCTACACCGACAGCAGGCCCATTCACGCCAACAATCAACGGCTTTGAAAAACGATAAAAAAGCTCCGGCAGTGATCTCTTATAAAATTCGGACGCTTTGCCTCCACGAATGAAGGTCTCATAATCCTCGAGGAATCGCCCCAGATCTGCACCACCACAAAACGCACGACCTCTTCCGGTCAAAACGAGGGCTTTCACATCACGGCTGGATTCAGAAAGGCGGACAGCTTCGCTCAATGCATCGACCATTTGGTCATCCATTGCATTCATAAGGTCGGGACGATTCAGCGTAATGACTCCTACCCCTCGCCTGACTTCATATAGGATCGAGTCTGACTTCATGTGCTATTCTATCCCCATGATCAAATTTAAACAGCGAAAATAATGCTACACAATGGGCAAACGAATCATTCTTAAAACGCTGTAAAAATCACTAAATAATCAATGAACCTCCATGCATCTTCCGCCAATTACAAGCTATCCGATACCATAACAGCAACTTTTGCGCATATTTTTATCGCAAATCTGCTTTTAACAATTAAACACGATATTTTAGACGTTCGAGAAGCTTTTCACTCTTTTTCTTCCAATCCTCACCGAAACGTTTATCATAAAACGGTCCGAAGCGCTCCATCCACTTCCACCAGGAATGGCGGCCTTTCGAACGACCTTCTAATACATCCTCCAAATAAACAACTATTTTGAACAATTTTTCCTTTGGAATATATAAATCGGCGCCTTTTTCAAAGGATTGAAATGTATTTTCCAAACTAAGTGCATGAGCAGTCAACATGACCGCGATAATGCCTTTCCCCTTTGCAATTTCCAACAATGAATATCCATCGACACCCATTATATCCAAAACAGCAATGTCAAAATGCTCATTCTCCAGTAAAGTTTTTGCTGTCTCAAAATCGGAAGCTGTCTTGACTTCGCACATACTGAGGATATCAAGCAACGTTTCCAGAATGTCGACTTCATCATCTACAAGAAGGATCTTCTTACCTTTTAGCAAACTTTTCTCATCCATAACACAATCATCCAGATTTTGTGTAAATTAATGGAAACCTAATGCATATACCAAAAAACTCGAAAGCAGTTCAGCGGATTATCTTAACAAAAAACACAGCGAAGGAATAACCATCGTGCAAACGGCAATTTATTAATTTACATAAAAAGATTAGGCAAAAACATCACAACTGCCGGGAATACATTCAATATGGCTAGCACTAGTAAACATATTAAGATGGCCGGAATGACAGCCATTGCTATTCTGGAGAAAGCTTCATCCATTACTAGCGCCGCGACAAAAAGATTGGCCCCTAATGGCGGTGTGCAATAGCCTATCCCCAAGTTGATCGTCAGAATAACGCCTAAAAATATCGGATCGATATTCAATGCGGTTACAGTCGGCATGAGCAGTGGCGTAACCACAATTATGGCGGAAAGCGGGTCGATGAACGTGCCCAGAAAAAGAAAAAACACGTTGATAAACAGCAAGAAAACATATTGAGAACTGATATTTTCAACAACAAATGCGGACAGATCCTGAGGAATTTGTTTCAAGGTCAAATAATCCGTAAAAATACATGCTCCAGCAAGCGTGATCAACAAGGCTCCGGTGGTAATACCAGATGTCTTCAGCACCCCGATAATCGACTTGAGATGCAATGTCCGATAAATAAAAAGCTCGATGATAATAGCATAAACACATCCCACCACAGCAGCTTCCGTGGGAGTAAAAACCCCACCGTAAATCCCGCCTAAAATCAAAAACGGAAGGATCAAAGCCCAAAACGCCTTCTTGAAAGGCCCAACGAGACCATCCGGCCCGAAAAGGGTGTCGTTCGCCCCGGGCTGTACCCCGTATCCGTGTCTTTTGCAGACAATCGCCGTATAAATGGAAAGTCCTGCTGCCAAGATCAGCCCAGGAATGAACCCTCCCAAAAAAAGCTTGGCCATGGACACATTCGCCACCACCGAATAGAGGATCATCAAAATGCTCGGCGGGATAATAACACCTAGAATGCTGGCTGTCGTCAGCAATCCTACGGCAAAGGCCTTTTCATATCTGGCCATGGCCATTGCAGGAACCATGATCGCCCCGATCGCTACAACCGTTGCCGTAGCAGAACCGGAAATCGCACCGAAAATCGCACACGCCATAACGCCAGCGATGCCCAGCCCTCCAGGGACCCTGTACATGAGCGCCTTGGTAAAATCAATCAGATAGCGGGAGGATTTTCCCTCTTTCATGATGTTACCCAAGAGGATAAAGAACAGCACGGCTTCAAGCGGGAAGGAATCCAGCTTGGAAAACAAACCCTCAGCTACCATAAGATATGGCAAGTTTGTAAACAACAACATTAAAAGAATAGTTGTTGCAATGAATGCAAAGCCAATCGGAACAGTCAACAAAAAACTGGCCAAAAGTACAACAACTAAAGCTATTATATCCATATCATAACCTTCGGGACAAAATTTAAAAATACTGTCATCCGCTCAATAAAGCCTAAACAACTGTCACCGCACTTTTGTATCAATTTTTAAAAACAGATACCAATCGAGATAAGTATTTTAAAAACATGAGACCTGTCGTTACTGGAATAATAGCATAGATTATATACATTGGCATCGGAAAGGAAGCAGCAATAGAACTGGTTTGATATAAAATCATTGTAAAATTATATGCATAAAAACAAAGGAGCGCAGAAATGAATAGGCATACTGAAACAGCAAAAAGCTCAGTACTGAAAATAAACCATTTTTTATTGAAAAAGCGTTGCAGCGCATCAATACGAATCTCAGAGTTTTTTTCTATTGATTGCGATACACCGATATAAATGATCCAAATCATCACATACCTGCTCGCTTCTTCCGGCCACGTTGGAGAGTTATTTAAAGCATACCTATAGACCACTGTCACAAATAAAATAATCAAATTAAATGCAAACAGCAGAACAATTGCCGAAGCCTCTAACCTGGATATCCATTTCATCAACGCAGACAGCATAAACCCTCCCCTTCATATGGAACATGGGAAATCCCCATGTTCCATTCAACGATAGGGTAGCTATTTTTCGAAGTTCATTTCCTTATAGAAGCGATCCAAGAAATCCTCTCCGATAACACTGCGATACTTATCATGAATAGGTAGCGCAATTTCTTTTAGAGCGTTTCTTTGATCTTCATCCAAGGTTATAATTTCAACTCCGGCATCCTCGTAGATTTTAAAAATTTTATCGTCATAATTTTTGCTTTCGGTTCTGGCTACAGCGGAATATTTCGCAAACGCATCCTGAAGCAATTTTTGATTGTCCGCTGACAGACCTTCAAACCATACTTTATTTACAAGGTACAAAAACCAACCGTGGATATGCTCCGTCTTTGTAAGATGTTTTGCCACTTCATACTGTTTGGAGGCGTGAGAACTGTCCAGTGTTCCGTCAGTTGCCTCGATAACTCCCTGCTGCAATGCAGTGTATATTTCAGGGAAGGCTATCGGCGTAGGCGATGCTCCCAGCATCTTATACAGGTCAACCAAAACCGGTGTAGGGAACACGCGGATCTTCACACCAGGAAAATCTTCCGGTTTCACCAAGGGTTTCTTAACAGATAAAATATTGAAAAATCCATAGCTTCCTATTCCCATCAACTTCAGACCTTTCTTTTCGAGAGAAAGTCCGATTTCTTTCATCATCTCACTGTTTGCAAGTTTTTCCACATCGTCCCAATTCTGGACTACAAAAGGCATCATTAAAATATTCGCTTTGGGTTCAATGGTCGAGATAGCCACGCCCGTAATGGCACCGGCCTGAACCGCTCCAATCTGAAGTTTGTTGAGACCGGCACTTTCAGCCCCCAACTGGCCGGACGGATACAATTGAACTTCGATGGCCCCTTTGCCCTCCTCCTGCAAGAACGTATTCATCTTCTCCATAGCTTTATTGATCGGAGAGAACGGAGGAGCAATGCTGTACAGTCCCATTTGAATCTTATCGCCGGCAACGGCACTCTGAATTCCGATAAAAGAAATCAGCGCCAACATCATCACAGACACCAACCAAAAGGATTTTTTCATTTTACATCTCCTTTTTAAAAAGAAAATTGTAGTTGCAGTAAAACTGTTTGATACGCTGGATTTCTAGCGCATAAATGATCTATACATTGTCTTTCAGCAATACCCTTAGACTTACCTTTTCAAGTTTTCCAGTGACAGTCTTGGGGAGTTCTTTCATAAAATGCACTCGTTTCGGGACTTTATAATTAGCAATGTTGTTGCGGCAGAACTGAATGATTTCTTCTTCCGTAGCAGATTGCCCCGCTTTCAGGGCAACACATGCCACAGCAATCTCCCCTTTAGCTAGATCAGGGAGCCCTACGACCTGTGCCTCAGCTATGACCGGATGGGTATAGAGCAGATCCTCGATCTCCTTCGGGTAAATGTTAAATCCTCCAGTAATGATCATATCGTTTTTCCGGTCTTTGATATAACAATACCCATCCTCGTCCAGATACCCCATGTCACCGCTGTGGAACCAGCCATTCTTTATGACAGCGGCGGTTGCCTCTGGCTTATTCCAGTAACCCTTCATAATATTGGGGCCCCTGATAGCCAATTCACCGACCTCATGAGGACCCACGCGCTTGCCGTTTTCATCTACGATCGCTATCTCGATCTCCGGTACGATGGGGATGCCGCAAGAATTGGCCTTCTGGACCCCCTTCCCACTGAGGGGGTTCATCAGAACGACGGGGGCCGCCTCGGTGGTTCCGTATCCTTCACTCAGCGGAGTAAATTTCTGGTTCCAAGCCATCAGTATGGGCTCCGGGGTGACCGCGGCGCCTGTGACGCAGTAGCGCAAGTGGATTTTGGCAGCGTACTCGTCCACCTTTGGATGGCTGATAATCGCGTAATACATGGTGGCCACCCCATGAAACGCCGTGGCCTCGTGTTTGGCGAGCGCCTGCAGGCAAGCCTCCGGATCGAACCGGCCCAACCAGACGAGCGTTCCGCCGACAAACCAGAGTTCCGCCATGACATGGGTCAAGGCGTAGGAATGGAAGAGAGGCAACGCACAAACGGTCGTATCTCTGTAGGTGGTTTCGGCCCAGTCGGCGCAATGCCGGCCGTTGGTCCAAAGATTGTTGTGGGTCAACATCACGCCCTTTGGTTTGCCTGTCGTACCCGAAGTGTACAGGATTGCTGCCAGGTCTTCCTGCTCCACAGGAACGGAATCGAAATCACGCTTCGCACCCTCGATCCACTTCTCATAGCTGATCGCTTTTTCTTCCTGCCCCCTCCCAATGACAATCATCTTCGGGGCCTTGTCGCCGACCTTCTCGATGATCTTCAAGGGCTCTGAAACGAGGTCCGCAGTCGTTACAATCAATCGAGGTGTGCAGTCATTGACAATGTAGTCCAACTCCCTCTGTTTCAACATGACATTCAAAGGATTGACTACCGCTCCGGCTTTTACCACGCCGAAAAACCAGAAAAAGAATTCTGGCACATTGGGTAGAAAGAGCGTGACACGTTCACCTTTTTTTATGCCGAGTTCGACAAGACCTGAGGCGATACGGCTCGCATTTTCGTTGATTTGATGGAAGGTCCATTTCCGGTCGTCGAATATTAGGCCGATTTTGTCGGGGTGAGCAGTGGTAGTATGTTCAAGATAGGTTGCCAGGTTGATTCCTCTCATAAGTTCCTCCTTCTGACAAGGCTGGAGGCCAGCTCCATGGGCTTTAAGTTGAGGGTCGATCTTCATTCAACGATAGAAAATCCTCTTTTGAACCTGACAACATCACCTCCTTTCGCACCTTGCTTCCAAAAAACCGGCGGATACCGATTCCGAAGGGCACGCAGCACACATCAAGCCATTCACCAACCGGAAGCGCGATTACGTGTGATACCTATAAACGCCCCCGGAAATACCCCCAACAGGGGCTTCCCAGCCATCCCCGGCCCCGCCTGCCTGTCCAGCCCGGCTGGGCTCCAGAGAGTTCCTTCACTTAAATATATGATATTTAATATAAACGCTCGAAGCGGCAACCGCCGCCCAAGCTCCAGGCTGTATCCCCGGATCCTTCTAAAAGAACGCTACGCTCCCTGAGCAAAGCCGATGAAAGACCTTAATTTTTTTGGCGAACAGCCCACTACACCGCCTCGATCAAGGTCGCAAAACCCTGCCCTCCTCCAGCACACAGTGCAGCCAACCCCAATCTCAGGCTCCGCCGCCGCATCTCGTGCAGAAGGGTAACCATGATCCGGCA
The DNA here is from genome assembly GCF_000422285.1 of Desulfatiglans anilini DSM 4660. Classification (NCBI taxonomy): domain Bacteria; kingdom Pseudomonadati; phylum Thermodesulfobacteriota; class Desulfobacteria; order Desulfatiglandales; family Desulfatiglandaceae; genus Desulfatiglans; species Desulfatiglans anilini. Next base: position 46,447 of record NZ_AULM01000011.1, on the reverse strand, counting down.
GCCGGTGCACCCCACCGGGTGTCCAAGTGCGATACCGCTCCCGTTGACGTTGGTGATTTCACGATCGAGCCCCAGCGCCCGCTCACAAGACAAATACTGGGCTGCAAACGCCTCATTGACCTCAATCAACCCGATATCCGGCAGCTCGAGACCGTTTCTTTCGAGCAGCTTCCTAATAGCCGGCACCGGTCCATCACCCATGTAGTCCGGGTCGACCCCGACCACGGTCGTATCCAGAATACGTCCCAAAGGCTTGAGGCCGGTTTGCTCGAGTTTGGTTTGACTCATCAGGACCATGGCGGCAGCCCCATCGTTGATTCCGGAGGAATTCCCAGCCGTAACACATCCTCCCGGCTTGAAGGCAGGAGGAAGTTTGGCCAGTTGCTCAAGCGTCACCTCCCTGGGGTGTTCATCCGTATCGACGACCTTCGCATCCCCTTTACGCTGCGGGATCAGCAGCGAGGTGATTTCCTCCTTGAATTTTCCGGACCCAATCGCCGCCAATGCCCTCGACTGACTGGTGTAGGCCAGCTCATCCTGATCCTCCCTGGAAATCTTGTCCCTGGCCGCTACATTCTCCGCCGTGACACCCATGCCGGCTCCCAGCGGATACTCCTGCATCGCCTTCCAGACAAGGTCATAGAGTTCGGTGTGCCGGAGCCGCTGCCCCCAGCGATTGCTGTTGGAGATGTAGGGCGCATTCGACATGCTTTCGACGCCGCCCGCCACGACAACATCGCCCTCGCCATCCCGGATGGCTTGCAAGGCGGTCGCCGCCGCCTGCATTCCGGACCCGCAGGTGGATGAAATGGAAATCCCCGCCGTCTGCAGGGGCAGACCGGCCTTCACCGCGGCGATGCGTGCGATGTTATTCGCCAACGGATCGAAACAATTGCCGAAATACACCTTGTCCACCGCCGACTTTTCGATGCCGGTCCTTTGAATCACGGACTCGATCACCGCTACCGCCAGATCCGTTGCAGAAAATGATTTCAGTGAGCCACCGAATGAGCCGATCGGGGTTCTTGTCGCACCGACGATATAAACGTCTTTTTTCACGTTTTCCTCCTTCAACACCCTCGGAATACAGGTTTTCTCTTTTCAAAAAACGCCTTGATGCCTTCCTGGGCATCCTCGCTGAGAACGGCCATGGCCGCGAGGCCCCCCTCCAGTTTCAAACCCTCTTTCAATGACACATCCAGCCCCGCGTGCACCGCTTCCAATGCGAAACGGATCGCCAGCGGAGGCTTACCCACCATTTTCAGCGCAAGCTCACGGGCCGTTTCCATGAGGCGGTCACCTGGAACGACCTGACTGACAATCCCCAAGGCCAAGGCCCTGGAGGCATCGATCACGGAGCCGGTGAGGATCAATTCCAATGCGACCGCAGGCCCGAGAAGCCGCGTGGCCCGCTGGGTCCCTCCCCAGCCGGGGATAAAACCCAGATTGATTTCCGGAAAACTAAACCGGGCCTCTTCCGAGGCGATGCGGAAGGTGCAGGCCAAGGCGAGTTCGAACGCCCCACCAAAAGCAATCCCGTTGATCGCCGCTATCGAGGGTTTGCCGATCTCGTCGAGCATGGCGAAGACATTCTGTCCCAACTTGGACCAGTCTATCCCGAGCGCCTTTTTTTTCTCCTCGAGGAAGGTATGGACATCAGCGCCGCTGCTGAAAGCCTTCGGCCCCTGCCCCGTAATAACGACGACAGAACAGTCCGTGCTCTCTTTTGCAAGGCGGAGATACTCAGCCAAACTTTGGAGCGCAGTCTTATTGAAGCTGTTCATATACGAAGGACGATTTAAGGTAATCGTCCAAATGCCTTGATCCTTGCCGAGCAGTATTTCCGCTTCATTCATGTGAATCCCCTTCGGAATGAAAAGATGATCCGATAAGTTATTGGAGGGATTAGAAATCCAATTGGACCGGCACGGGATTCTTCGGATCGGACCAGTCATAAAATCCCTTGCCAGTTTTCATGCCATGGTATCCCATAATCACCATTTTTCTGAGAAGCGGCGGCGGCGCGTAACGAAGGTCCTTGTACTCTTCGAACATCGTATCGGCCGCCTTGCCTATCAGATTCAGGCCGATCATATCCGCGAGCATCAACGGTCCGACTGGATGGCCAAGGCCAAGCTTTATCCCTGCATCGATGTCCGTCACGCCGGCAACCGAGTTCCCTACAGCGCGAATCGCATCCAGCAGAAAAGGGGTCAGCAGGAGGTTGACGATGAATCCAGCGTTATCCTTGGCCACAATGGGGAACTTCTTCAGGTTTTTCGCGAACGCCTGAAGCTCCTCAAGCACTTCCGGGGCCAGAGAAATGGTCTTGATGATCTCGACGAGGGGCATCACCGGGGCTGGATAAAAAAAATGGAGTCCTGCAAAGCGCTCCTTTCTGTTCGTCTCCGCCGCCATCCTGGTGACAGACAACGACGACGTATTGGTGGCGAATATCGTGTCCGCCCTGCAGCACCCATCCAGCACCTTGAAAAGGGCGTTCTTGGTCTCGAGGTCTTCGAAAACCGCCTCGATAATCAGATCGCAATCCGCCAAATCCTCCAACTCCACTGTACCTTTGAGATGCTTGATCAGGCCAGCCTTCTGCTCCTGCGTCAAGCGCTCCTTTTTAACCAACTTTTCAAGGGAAGCGTTGACATGGCTTATCCCCCTCGCCAAGGCTTCCTGATCCATTTCCCTGACGACAACCTCATATCCGCCTTGAAGCACCACCTGCACAATGCCTGACCCCATGGCTCCGCATCCAAGGATCCCGACTTTTTTAAGCGCCATTGTCCCCTCCTTAAAATCTTCCCAAAAGCTGCCGGGCGATCGTGTTTTTCTCCATTTCCTTGGTCGCCTCGTAAATTTCAACGATCTTGGCATCCCGGTAAAAGCGCTCAATGTCATATTCATTGATGTAGCCATAGCCGCCGTGCAGCTGAAGGGCGTCATCGGTCACACGGACGCCTGTCTCGCCGGATAACCACTTAGCCATCGCGATGAGCTTCGGATCCGTTTTGCCGTTGTCCAAGAGCCAGGCGGCCTGGTAGGTCAACACGCGCGCCGCCTCCACCATGGTTGCCATTTCAGCCAATTTGAACTGGACGGCCTGAAATTTTCCGATGGCGCTGCCGAAGGCCTGCCGCTTCTTGACATGGGCGATGGTCTGATCCAGCGCGCCCTGCCCTACGCCCACCCCTTGAGAGGCTGCAACGACACGATTCATGTTGAAGAGTTCCATGATCTGCTCGAAGCCGTTCCCCTCTTTACCCCCGATGAGATTGCCGGCCGGAACCCGGACATCGCTGAAGGACAGTTCGGCTGTATCGGAAGCGCGGATACCGAGCTTGCCTTTGATCTTCGAGGCCTCGAACCCCGCGCGATCGGTCTCCATCATGATCATGGAGTAACGGCCATACCGGTTTTTGGCATCCGGATCCGTCAGGCAGAAAACCGCCAGATAATCGGCGATGGTGCCGTTCGTGATGAAAATCTTCGATCCGTTGATGAGGTAATCCTCACCATCCTTGAAGGCTGTCGTCCTCACACCGAAGATATCGCTGCCCGCATCCGGCTCCGTGACCGCCGTCCCCATGATGGCTTCCCCCGCAGGGATCGGAGGAAGATATTTCTCCTTCTGCTCCTTTGTCCCGTGGTTTTGCAGGGTCTCCGCGCCAAAGGAGGACAGGAGGACACAACCGCAGCCGGGATCGACCCGCCAGAACTCCTCGGTGATCAGGCAGCACTCCAGCAACCCGAGATCCGCGCCCCCGTGCTCCTCCTTGATGTAAACACCCACAAAGCCCAACTCGCAGGCCTTCCGCCAAAGATCCTTCGGAAACTCTTCACGGCGGTCATATTCCTTGGCCACCTCACGGATCTCGCCTTCTGCGAACTCGCGTGCAGCTCTTTTAATATCCTTCTGCTCCTTGCTCAGTTCGAAATTCATACCTGCTCCTTTCGACGCGAATCTTGATCAGCGGCAGCACAACCGCATCCTGAGAAATGAATAAAAGGGTGTAAAAACCGGCCGCACGGGGGCAAACAACGCACCCACCCCCCGGCCAATATAAATACTAAACGGTCAGTATCCTTATAGGGTTTTTTCACGAATGTCAAGTTTTTTCTGGCTCGACGATGCCGGCGCCCGGCTGAAAACAGATCCGAACATCCCGCAAGAAGCGGAGGGGAGGATTTTTAATGAAAGATCAAAGAGATCATCTGATCAGGAAGACCATCCCGAAATGGGATTGCAGAAAATGTAGACGGATTTTCGAACCTACTCCACCTTGAGGAAGTCCCGTTTCCCTCGTTGACGGGGTGCATCGATCTTCAGCTTGTTCATTTTGCGCCAAAGGGTGGAAGGATGCATGCCGAGCCTTAGTGCCGTCTCCTTCCGGCTCCAGTTCTTCTCGCGGAGGGCCGTCAGGATGAAGCTCCGCTCCATGTCCTCGAGCGACATATCCGGATCGAAGGTCTTCTGTGAAGCAGTGTCCCGAGCCCGCCACTTGCGCGGGAACAGATATTCCGGCAGATGCTCGAGCCCTATCAAACCAGACTTGCACACAACGGTGGCATACTCGATGATATTCTCCAATTCTCTGATGTTACCAGGGAAATGGTGTGCCATCAGGATGGGCAGCACCTCCGGCGAAAGGCCTTGGATCTCCTTGCCGGAAAGCCGGTTGAACTTCTTGATGAAGAAATCGACCAGCAGGGGGATGTCCTCTTTGCGGCTTCGCAGCGGCGGCAGACGCAGCTTTACCACGTTGATGCGGTAATAGAGATCCTGCCGGAACCGGCCCTCACGCACCAGTTCCTCCAGTTCCCGGTTCGTCGCTGCAACGATCCGCACATCAGCCCTGCGGGAGGTGATGGCCCCAAGAGGTTCATAGGTTTTTTCCTGCAGGACACGCAGCAGGCGCACTTGAAGGGCGGGCGACACATCCCCGATCTCGTCCAGAAACAGGGTTCCCCCCTCTGCCAGCGCCAGCCGCCCGGGCTTATCCTTCTTCGCATCCGTAAAGGCACCGGCCTCATAACCAAACAACTCCGACTCGAGCAGGCTGTCCGGCAAAGCCGCACAATTCAGGGCGATCATCGGACCGTTTCTCCGCGAACTCAACGAGTGGATGGCCTTGGCGAACAACTCCTTGCCCGTTCCGCTCTCGCCCACGAGAAGGACCGTGGCATCACTCTCCGAGACCTGCTCCAGCACCCCGAAGAGGCGCTGCATCTCCTTGTTCTTGCTGATGATGTCGAAAAAGGACTGCCGGCCCTTGAGCTCCTTGCGGAGTTCCTCGACCACGCTCAAGTCTCTGAAGCTTTCCACTCCGCCGATGACCTGTCCATCCTCCTCCCGGAGCAAGGCCGTCGAGATGCTGACCGGGATCCGATCTCCGGCGGAATTCACGATGAAGATCGTCTGGTTCAGCACCGGCCGCCCGGTCTCCATGGTGCGACGCAGCGAACACTCGCTTTCACAGATGCTGGCCCTGAATACATCCCAGCAATGCCTCCCGAGGGCCTCTTCCCTGGGGATGCCCGTTACCTTTTCGGCGCTGCGGTTGAAGGAGGTAATCCGCCATTGGGCATCCACGGTAAAGACCCCATCTGCGATGCTGTCCAGGATGATCTCGGTCTGTTTCTCATGGGTGCGGCTGCTCATCTTCCGGCTCTTTCTTTGTTACACGCTGGGCATTCATTTTTTACCATCCCGAGTTTAGTCCTTGTTGTCGGCTTCAGCCTTCAACTGCAACGAATTTTCTGCGTAAATCAGCAAGCCGCCTCAACACAAAGGATCGCCTTTTGGTGCTTCAGCCAAAACCCTTTTCCCGGATCGGTCATCCGGCCACGCTCGAATGACATTTCCGGATGGCAACCCATCAATGTTTCAAACGGATCAGGCATTCGTAGGCCTCCTTGATCCGGACGAACGTCTCGTGGTCTCCGCCGGTATCCGGATGGGCCTGAATGGCCTTCCTTCGATAAGTTTGCACCACCTCTGCTCTGCCCATGGTCCGGAAGCCCTGAGGCTCCAATTCAAGCTCCCGGCACGCCCTTACCTCTTCCGGGCTCAAGCCATGCGCACTCGAGGACTGAGAGCGGACCAGCCGGTGACGGCTGATGAAATCCTGGATATCCTCGTCCCATACGCTGTGAGGATCCCATCCCTGGTCGAAATAGAGCGCGACATAGCGTGCCAGGTAGGGATGGAGGACGTTTCGGTCATCGTGCCGCACCCCGCGGAAGAAGCCTTCATCCCGGTTGAGCCGGCAAAGGTCCTCGAGGAAAAAGTGATCCACCCGTTCGGGGTCCAGCATTCCGGGATAATTGCGGCTGATGAGATGGCTGAAATGGGTCTGGAGATGCAGAGCCGTAAACAGATAGGCACGTATCTCGCGTTCCGGCAGCTGCCTTTCCATATCCTCGAAGATATGCTCGATCTCGTCCCGGCTTTTCTCGAGCAGAACATTCAAAAATTTCCAGCTTCTTCCCTCGAGGTTGCCAATGTCCACACGGCCGCAGCGCAGATAGTGGAGTCTGCGTTTGTCGAACGAGTGCAGCTCTTTTTGAAGCGTATCCATCTCCTGGGACGAATACGTACGCCCGCTTCGGGAGCCGCGGCCTCCCCGGTCGAAAAGATCGACCACCCGCCGGATATCCGGGTCCAGAAAAGGCAGGAAGAGCCTTTCGAGTTCATCGGCCGTAAAGCTCACATCCGCCCGCTCGAGATCCCTCTCGAGATCTTCGTTGATATAGAAGCTGTTGCCTCCCGGATACTCGATGAACACGCCCGGGTCCTCTCCCAGGTGGCAGAGTTCCCGGTGCTGCCAAACCCCGCCGGCCTCGAAGGATTCTGCGATCGCATATTCGAAGGCCCCCTGGCGATACGTGCGTCTGAGATACAATAAGTGCTCCTTTTTTCTACGTTTCTGTTTGCTTGCCTGCCTCAGTCCGCCGGGGCCGCCGCGGGCGAGACGGTGCCGGACCTGCAACGCGCCCCCGATATCATCAACTCTCTGCCCACCCCGCCGGGAATGAACTTTGAACCTAGAATCGCCCTCATCTCGTCTTGATAAAAGGTGCAATGCGTACCACAAATCCAATCGAGCGCAGCCAGCCGGTCGAAATCCCTGCAGTCATGCAGCCCCCCGAGGATTCCGCATACAGGGCCTCGCCGCAAGGCCTCGTCTAGGATCAGAGACACCCCGGGATGGGAGCACCCGACTACCACATAGAACCACCCATCCTCTTGGAGGACGAGGCTTTGCTCGATCCCGGCAAGTTCCCCGGTCGAGCAGAGATGCCCGTCGATCCACAACGCATCGCGGACCGGAAAGAAATCCCGTGGCGCCCTCGGATGCAGCGCCGAAGCAGGCGCAAACACAGGGCATCGCCGGATCGACATGAATGGCTCCAGACCGCCGGCGTGATCCCAGTGGGCGTGCGATATGAACACCATGTCCACATCGGCGGGCTCGACACCACACAGACGCATGTTGTTCATCAGAATACGCCCATCCGCTCCGGTGTCGAACAGGATCTTTTTCCCGCCGGTTTCCAGAAAACATGCAAAGCCCCAATCCGCTTCCACACCAGGGACCGCCGCCGCGTTGTCGTAAAGAATGACCGCCCTCATGCGTGTCTCCTCTCCTTTGCCCGTCGATCAACAAGCCCTCGATCGTCAGTGGAAGTCCCCGTGCCTCTTACAAGCAAACGCTGCTCCTTTTCGTCGATCCGGATCTGCGCGCGCATAAGCGATCGTTTTCCGAAAACAAACCCATGTGTCCCCAAAAATGAAAAATCAAGAGGCTTTCCCATGCCGGCGCCTTGAAAAACCCCCTGTCCTTCACAGGCTGAGGAATAATCACCTGGTGAAGACCTGCGAAATTCCGGGAACGACCCTGCATGGAAGCGCACCGCAGTGGAGAAGGATGGTCGGAAGGTGCACACGAGCGGTTTTCATCACCTGGCAGGGCATGCTCCAGGGGTGGGAATACCGGAGATCCATTTCTCCCCATGCGGAGATCAAGAAACAAGGAAAAGGCTATTGACCGATTGAGCATGTTTAGACGCGAGGTAAAACCGCTCATTGAAACCTTTTTCCAATCGGCTTATTTTTAATGTTAGGGATAGTGGCAAGTTTCTGCAACCCCGCCTTCCGACTCCTGCCCAACCGAAACCAGATGGCCGACCGCGGCATCTTCTCGAATCTGAGAAGGGGCTTGTTGACCAATCGCAAGAAAATCAAGCCTTTCAGTAAATGCGGGCCGGAAGGGGCACCCTGTTGGCGTGTTAAGAGACCTTTTTGTACAGGCCAAGGAAAAATCTCCTGAAGAAAACCTGCGAAATCCTTGGAACAACTCTGCGCTGAAGGATGCCACAGTGGAGCAGGATGATCAGAAGGCTGCGCATGAGCGGTTCCCGGCGGCCTTCGAGGAGCAAATCTGCTCGTTGGCGCCGGCCAACTGAGCAAAAAATATTTCCCCTGGAAAACGGAACTGCCAGGCGAATGGCGCTTTATATAACGGGCTGAAAACGGTAATCTCCCTTCTAATAGTATGGGTCCAGTCACCTTAACATCAACGCTCGCACGGGTGGGAGGCTCAAATTCCAGGTCCGCGGCAACGAATACATGGTGAATGCGATGCATGATCCGATCCGCTCCGACATGGTTGTCCTGGATGTCATCTCCAGGCATCGCGAGACGGAGGCTGTTTTCAGACGTTATGATCGTAAGGCCGGCGTCTGCCTCTGTTGCGAGGCTCTTTTCGAAACGATCCAAGGCATGGCGGAGAAGTACCGTCTCGACTTGGATGCGCTTCTGGCCGATCTCACGGCAGCGGCGGCCTCGGAAGACTCAGAATGTATCGAATAGGATTATGGATCAAGAAGGCAGGCGGTCGATCCAATCTGCGACTGCTGCCAAATCCATTGCCTAGATCGTGACCATCCGGGAAGGATATCCCGGCAGAACCCCGTTTCCAATCCGGAAACGAGATCGGATATTGAAACCGAGCGGCGTGTTCGAACAGTCTCTTGCTTTTTTCCCGGCCGCGAACTGAATCGACAAAAGGTTTTTTCTATGTTTTCACCAAAACTGGCCTGCTGCAATCTGATTGCGGATATCCCCCGCCTGAAGACGTTCGCCCTCGAACACGGTTTCGGCGGCATCGATTGGAGCTTCACCCCCGAAAACCTGCCGCAAACCCCAGCGGAAGAATCGGCGCTGTTCCGCTCGATCGAAGGGCTGGCCCCTCTGGAAGTGCGTTACCACTGTGCATTTCACAAGACCGATCTGGGTGATGTCGATGAGGAAAGGGCCAAAAACGCCATGATCCTCTTTCAACACTTGTCCCGAATCGTATCCAAAATGAACGGCCATTTCTTGACTCTTCATATAGGGCTTGGACGCAACACCACCCACCACCTATCCTGGGACCGGACCATCCGCCGCCTCACCAAGCTGGTTCAGATCGCCAGCGCCATGAACGTGAAGATCTGCCTTGAAAACCTGGGCTGGGGATGGACCAGCAGGCCTGACCTTTACGAAAAGCTGATCCGCAAGTCAGGCGCCTGGGGCACACTCGACATCGGGCATGCCCAGGTGAGCCCTTCGATCAAATCCCAAATCTTTGAAATTGAAGACTTCGTCAGCCCCCACCCCGAGCGGTTCCTGAACGCCCACGTTTACCACAAGGAAACCAGCCAGGGGCATCTGCCACCCTCGAGAACAGATGACCTCGAAGGTCGCCTGGCGCTACTGAGCCGGCTCCAGCTTTGCACCTGGTGGGTCCTGGAACTGCATGAAGAAGCGGCGCTGCTTCGAACGCTCAAATTCGTCCGCCAGTTTCTTCGAAGGCATGCTCAAGGGGAAGGCCCTGCAGCGGCAAGATGAATCTTCCGCAGGGTCACGCGGCGAAGGCCCGGCTTCTGATCGATGAACCTTTGCGACTTCGGGTACAGATCTCGCTCAACTGCGCCTTGACACCACCGCACATCCTGATATACTCGCCCGGTCAATCAATCAACTGTTCGAAAGGAAAAGCAAAATGGACGTATTGGTCGTCGGCGGAGGTGGCCGTGAACATGCCTTGGCCTGGAAATTGGCCCAATCCGGAACCGTACGAAAGGTCTTCGTCGCCCCCGGGAATGCCGGAACCGCCATGGAACGGGGGATGGAAAACCTTCCGATCCCATCGGATGACATCGACGCCCTGGCGTCTTTCGCCGCCCGGGAAAAGATCGGCTTGACACTGGTAGGCCCCGAGGCCCCCCTGGTCGCCGGTATCACGGATCATTTCAGGGCCCGCGGGCTGGCTTGCTTCGGCCCAAGCGCACAGGCCGCCCGCCTCGAGGGCTCGAAGCGGTTCGCCAAGGACTTCATGGCGCGTCACAACATTCCGACCGCCGCCTACGGCGCCTTCACCGAACTCACAGCCGCCAGGTCCTTCATCGAAAAGGCCGCCCTCCCCCTGGTGATCAAGGCGGACGGCCTGGCGGCCGGGAAAGGGGTCGTCATCGTAAACACCCCGGAAGAGGCTGTCCGTACAGCCGAGGAAATGCTTTCCGGCGCCGCTTTCGGTGATGCGGGAAAAACGGTCGTGATCGAAGAATTTCTCGTAGGCGAAGAGGCCAGCTTCACGGTGATGGTGGGCGGCGAATCGATCCTGCCGCTCGCCACCAGCCAGGACCACAAGGCAAGGGATGACAGCGACCAGGGACCCAACACCGGGGGGATGGGAGCCTACTCCCCCGCTCCCGTCGTTTCGGACTATGTCTACCAGCGGGTTATGCGCGAGGTGATCCAGCCGACCGTTCGCGGCATGGCCCTCGAAGGGACCCCTTACACCGGTTTTTTGTATGCCGGCCTGATGATCGGCCCGGATGGAAGCCCGAAGGTCCTCGAGTACAACTGCCGCTTCGGCGATCCCGAAACGCAGCCGATCGTGATGCGCCTTCAGTCCGATCTGGCGGACCTGTGCCTCGCCTCCCTGGAAAACCGCCTGGACGGCGCGTCCATCCAGTGGGACCAACGCGCCGCCCTGGGGGTCGTAATGGCGGCCGGCGGGTATCCGATCTCCTACCGCAAGGGCGACCCCATCAGCGGGCTCGACGAGAAGGCCCCGGACGATGTGAAGGTCTTTCACAGCGGCACCGCCTTCCGGAACGATGCGGTGGTCACAGCCGGAGGGCGTGTCCTGTGTGTGACCGCTCTGGGGCGAACCGTGCGCGAGGCCCAGGCCAAGGCTTACGCACGCATCGAGCGCATCCATTGGGACGGCGCTTATTACCGAAAGGACATCGGGTACCGGGCCGTAGAACGCGAGCAGGCGGCAGGGAATTGAATCACCGGACGGGCTGGTTGAAGTAACCGAGCTGGACCTGCGGCAGATCCTGCCGCAGGCGGCCGACAAACACGCGCATCCCCATGGCGGGGGAAGACGAAAGGGGCATGTGCGCGAGGTATTGCTGCGGATCGATGCAGAGGTTCTTCAGGTGGATGAAGTTCAGATCCGTCGCCCGCACCATTTCCTCCAAGGCCTCCAACTCCGCCTCCTGATCGGTGATGCCCGGAAAGACCAGATAGTTGATCATCGTGTAGAGCCCGGCGGCGCGGGAGAGGCGGATGCTTTCAACCACGTCGGCGAACCTGTAGCCCTTCGGGCGGTAATAGGCCTCGTAGAAATCCGCCCGCGCGCTGTTCAGGCTGATGCGAATCGAATCCAGGCCGCAGCCGATCACGTGACGCACCCGCTCAGGCCAGCTCCCGTTCGTATTCAGGTTGATCGTCCCCTTCCCCGTCAGCCGGCGGATTTGAACGATGCTCTCACCCATCAGGCGGTATTCCGTCAAGGGCTCCCCTTCGCACCCCTGCCCAAAACTCATGATCGCCTCGCGCGCCGCCTGCAGGTGCCGCACAGCGAGCGCGACGACTTCGGCCGGATCCGGCCTGAAGGAAAGCCGCTCGTGCGAGGCCTCGGTAAACCCCTCCGGCTGAAAAGAAAGACACCCGAGGCAGGCGGCATTGCATGAGCGGCTCACCGGCAGCGGGGCCTCCCATCGGCCGAGGAAGAGGTTCTTGGCGGCAAAACAGTGATTCTTGGTGGCGCACTGGACGAGATGCCGCGCGAGAGGCCCTAGGCCGTGCTCCCGGCGGTACGTCTTGACAGCCGGCAGCAGATCGTCATCGTCGTAGTAGCGGGGATCCCATTTGTGATTGTACTCGATCTGGAAACCGGCCGCCCAGTACCGGTCCTCCAGAGAGCCCACCGCCGTATAGGCCCACATCGGCAGGGTGTAATCCTTGCTGCGATAGTCCGCCGCAGGCAGGTGGCTGCGGACCCAGCCCGGTTCCAGAAAAACGGCCACGGCGCAGACGGGCTCCAGGCCCATGGCTGTTTCCTCCTCCAGAACGAGTTCCGTTCGGCCTGTCTCCGGGTCGAGCCCTATGGGAGGGCAGCCCGGGATAAAGAACAATTTGCTGAATTCGGGCATTTCGGTAAGGGCTTCCGCCTCGAGCGGGTAGGGGCCTTGGCCTGAGAAGCCGACCATCCGGAGATAAGGGTGTTCGTAGATATTGCCCGATGCATCCGCGTAAAGCATGAAAGGCAGGTCCTGAAGCCTTTCATGCGACCCCGTTGCACTCTTCTCAAATACCCCCAATCTCGACCCCCACCTGAACCATCTGCTGCACCCGCCTATTGAACGATCTGCTCCGGTTCCCGCAGGGCGCGCCTCCCGTCGCCTTTTCAAGCCTCCGCCAGGGCAACGGGTCCAACACCCAGGCCTGTGAACCGTGTGCGCATCTCGACGTTCATTTGATCAACGCCGCGATCTCATAAAGTCCCGCTGGAGCGACACAGCGGCAACCCACAAAAATCGGCCCCCATTGAATCCGCCCGAAGAGATCACACCGAACCGGCGCATCCGCTGATAAATGGATCGTTCCCGGATGGACACGGCTCTCCTGTCGATCCGGGAACGAGGACATTTCTTCACACCCTCCGGGTGCTCAGTCCCACCCCTGCGGAGTGGGTCCCTATTTTTACAATATCAAGGAGGTCAATCGTTTCCGCAGAGGCGACCTGCACGTCGCCGGAAAAGCAACCGTGCGGATCAACCCCGAGATTGACCAATAAGACCCTTTCCGGATGGAAACAAGTCTAGCATCGATCCCACTGGATCTCAAATCATATGCGGTTGACCCGCCCCATTTTTCCTTTTAATATATTTTATTTATGCGTTTGTAAAAACCATCTCTCAGCAGGAGCGCCCTCTCTGAAGCCACGAAACACACACGACGCCACGAACCACGCCTCGGGCACACCGGACGCCCGTCAAGAAAAATCAGCGCCCGACCGTCCCGGTGCCCCGGCCGCCGGGCAGCAGTTCAGGCTCGTCAAATTCTTCGCCTACGCCAGCTTCGTCGTCCTGATGCTTTTCAGCTTCCCCTTATCGGTGGTCATCTCGCGGCAGGCCAAGGACATTTTGATGCAAAGCTACGAGAACTACGCACGGCTGTTGGGGCAGAATCTGGATCACCAGGTATTCCAGAATTTCGTTCTCCCGGTGACAGGCCGCTATGGGATGATTCGGCTCAGGGAGCAAAAACAGAATGAGTGGATGGACCGGATCGTCCGCAATACCATCCACAGCTTCAAGATCGATCTCGTCAACATCTACGACATAGGCAAAGGGGTGATCGCCTACAGCACCGACACACGCCTCCTGGGGAAAAAGGCCCATGAAAGCCTCGGCTACCAAAGGGCCGTCCTCGGTGAAACCACATCGGGGCTGATTTCAGAAGGAGACGACCTGTGGGGTCTCGGAATCGAGATCTTCGGTGGAGAAAAAAAGCTTCGAACCTACATCCCTTTCCGGGGCGCGGACCCGTTCACCGGCGACAAGGGGTACGTTCTCGGCGTTTTCGAGCTGATCCAGGACCTGTCGGAGGAATACGAGTCTATCGTGCGGTTTCAGTACCTGGTGTTCGGTCTCTCGATCCTGATTATGGGGTTGATCTTCGTCGTGCTGCTGCTGATCGTACGCAAGGCGGAGAACATCCTCCAGGAGCGGACGCGCCAGCAGCGTGAACTGGAGTCCCAGTTGAACCAGGCCGAACGGTTGGCCGCCCTCGGCCAGATGGTCGCGGGGGTCTCCCACGAGATCCGAAATCCCCTGGGCATCATCCGCAGCACAGCGGAGTTTCTGGGCGGCATGCCCGAGATCCGTGAGCATCAAAAGATGCTTTGCGGTGTCATCGTGGAGGAGTCCAGCCGTCTCAACAATATCGTCACGGAGTTCTTGGATTTTGCACGCCCCCAGACCCCCAGGCTCCGTGAAATTCAACTCGAAGACATCCTCCGCAAAAACCTGGTCTTCCTGTCGCCCGAATTCGAGAAACACGGCATCCGTGTGCAACACGATCTGGACGGCCGGGCCTTGCCGCTCAAGGCCGACTCTGACCTGCTCTACAGGGCCTTTTTGAACATCTTCATCAATGCCGTCCAGGCCATGGAACAAGGGGGGGAGATGCGGGTCCATGCTGGCGTCGAAGACGGCTACTACCGCCTCGACATCGAGGACACCGGCTGCGGGATCAGCGAAGAGAACCTGGCCCGCATCTTCGACCCGTTTTTCACCTGCAAGGACCGGGGCTCCGGGCTCGGACTCTCCATTGTGCGAAACATCATCGAGGGGCACCAGGGAACCATCGCGATCGAAAGCAAGGAGGGGAGCGGCACCCGCGTAACCATCAGACTGCCCAGGGAGCCCCTGTGAACATGAACGGGAAAAAGCGAAAGGGTTTATTCTCATGCAAACCATTCTGATCGTCGATGACGAAAAGAATTATCTGGTCGTCATGGAGGCCTTGCTGGCCTCCGAAGGCTACGAAATCATCACGGCCCAAAATGGATTCGATGCCGTCCGGCTGATCGAGGAATCCGATCTGGATCTCCTGGTCACCGACATGAAGATGCCGGGGATGAGCGGCATGGAACTCCTCGAAGCGGCCAAAAAGATTCAGCCTGACCTCCCCGTGATCATGATGACGGCCTACGGGACGATCGAAATGGCCGTGGAGGCCATGAAAAAACAAGCTTATGATTATATCACGAAGCCATTCGAGAACGAACAGCTCAAACTGACCGTCAAGAAGGCCCTCGAAAACCATCGGCTCATCAAGCAGAACCGGTTTCTCACGAAAGCCCTGTCAGACCGCTTCCGCTACGGAAATATCATCGGCAAGAGCAAGGTTATGCTCAAGGTCTATGACCTGATCGAAAAGGTCTCGCATTCCAGGGCATCCGTGTTGATCAGCGGACCCTCCGGAACCGGCAAGGAGTTGATCGCCAAGGCCATTCACTATGGAAGCCCGCGAAAAGATCTCCCTTTCGTCTCGATCAACTGCGGCGCCCTAACGGAAACGCTGCTTGAAAGCGAACTGTTCGGCCATGAAAAAGGCGCCTTTACCGGGGCCGTCGCCATGCGCAAAGGACGGTTCGAGGTTGCCGACGGCGGGACCCTCTTCCTCGACGAGGTGGGTGATATGCCGGCCTCCCTTCAGGTAAAGCTCCTGCGGGTCCTGCAGGAGATGGAATTCGAACGGGTCGGCGGAACCAAAACCATCAAGGTGGATGTGCGGGTGATTTCCGCCTCGAACCGGAATATCAAAGACGACGTTGCGGAGGGCATCTTCAGGGAAGATCTTTTCTACCGGCTGAATGTCATCAACATCGAGGTGCCCCCGCTCAGAGAAAGGCTTGACGACATCCCGCTGCTGGTAAAGCATTTTATTGAAAAATATCGCGAAAACGCATCCGAGAAACCCGTGGAGCTGAGCCCGGAGGTCTGGAAGATCTTTTACACGTACTCATGGCCCGGGAATGTCCGGCAGCTCGAAAACGTGATCGAACGGGCGGTGATCCTGAACCCGGGACGGTTGATCATCTTGGACGACCTGCCGCAGGAGATGGTGGAGGCCGAGACCGAACTCGATATAGACCGCTTCATACCACCAAACACCTCTCTTACGGAGGCCCTCGAAACCATTGAAGAAAAAATGATCCGGCGTGCACTGGAGCGGTGCGGAAACGTTCAGTCCCACGCCGCAAAAATGCTCGGGATTACCAAGAGTCTGATCCAGCACAAGATGAAGAAATACCAGATATCCCTATAACAGTTCAAAATCTTGTACTGAAATTTATCTTGTATTATTGATCCATTACGCGACAAAAACTCCAGAAGCCCAAAACCGAGTACAAAATTTTGTACCTTTCACGCCTTTTGCTGAGGGCGAGGGGACAAGGTGCGCAACAGAATAATATAATAATTTCAATATATTGCTAATTTTTTCGGATCTCGGGGATAGTTTGGCAAGCATATTGCAGATTATAAATATCAAAAATCACTCTTTCCTCCTGAAAACCAGCCGCTCTTTGAGCGGCTGGTTTTTTTCGGGCATGATCAACCCGCGGCGTTTACCGTTACTTTTGCAGAGAAATCAGAAGGTTCATCCATTCGATTCCGATACGGTCTCCCTGAAATAGCGGATGGTCCTGGACAAACCTTCCCCGAGTTGGGTCCTCGGGCGCCATCCAAGGCGTTCCATCGCCAGTCTGATGTCCGGCCGCCGCTGCAAAGGGTCATCGGAGGGCCGCGGTTCGTAAACGAACGTTGACGAACTTCCGGTCAGGCGGACGATTTGCTCGGCGAGTTCCCTGATCGAAAACTCGTCTGGATTCCCGAGGTTCACCGGCCCGGTCAGATCATCGGGCGCGGCCATCAGGCGCATCAACCCCTCGATCAGATCGTCCACGAAGCAGAACGAACGGGTCTGCAGTCCATCTCCATACAGGGTGATAGGCTTCCCGCTCAAGGCCTGGACGATGAAATTGCTGACGACGCGGCCGTCGTTGGGGTGCATTCGAGGGCCGTAGGTATTGAAGATCCTTGCCACACGTATGTTGACGCCGTTCTGCCGATGGTAGTCGAAAAAGAGGGTTTCGGCGCACCGCTTGCCCTCGTCGTAACAGGCCCGCCGCCCGATGGGATTCACATGCCCCCAATACGTCTCGTGCTGCGGATGCTCCTGCGGGTCTCCGTACACCTCGCTCGTGGATGCCTGCAGGATCTTCGCCTTGACGCGCTTGGCCAATCCGAGCATGTTGATAGCGCCCATCACGCTTGTCTTGACCGTTTTGACAGGATTGTACTGATAGTGAACCGGGGAAGCCGGACAGGCGAGGTTGTAGATCTCGTCCACTTCGAGCAGGATGGGCTGCACGAGATCGTGGCGGAGCAGTTCGAAATTGGGCCTGCCGAGCAAGTGCGCGACGTTCCGTTTGGAGCCCGTGAAAAAATTGTCGAGGCAGAGGACATCATGGCCCTCCGCCATCAGACGCTCGCAAAGATGGGAACCCAGGAAACCGGCCCCGCCCGTAATCAGTATTCTTTTCTGCGAGTGGCGCATCCATTCTCCCTGTCAACTGCAAGCCTGAGGCCCCGCCTCTAGAGGTCTTCCCTGCTAAAATCCTCTTCCGCGTGTTTTCCCGCCGGTCTCCGCCCTTCACGAAAGGCGTTCGAATTCTCGCAAAGCGTCACTCAAAAACAGGCAAAGCCCCCCATAGGCTTGGAAACGAACTGACGCCGGTACGATGCCGAAAGACCTTTGCCCGGCAAAAACCTCAGATAAAATGGGTGAGCGGCGGCTTGCCGATCGCGTACACATTGAAGCCCATCTCGAAAAGGCGGCAATGGTCCAGGATATTCCTTCCGTCAAAGATGAACGCGGGCTTTCCCATGGAACGAAAGATCCGATCGTAATCGAGGTCCGCATAAAGACCCCACTCCGTCAGGACCGCGATGGCATCCGAACCTGCTGCGGCCGCGTAGGGATCCTCTTCGTATCGGACATCACCGTCGACATCCCGCAGATCGAGCCGCGCCTGCCGGATCGCCTTCGGGTCGGAAATCACCAGTCTCGCGCGTTCCTCCAGCAGCTTGCGGGCCACGAATATGGCGGGGCTTTCCCGGGTGTCACCGGTGTTGGCCTTGAAGGCGAAGCCGAACAGGGTGACCTGCTTGCCCGCCAGCGTGTTGAACATGGCCCTGAGCATATTCAGCACGAACCGGTCCTTCTGATAATCATTGATGCGCAGCACCCCCAGCCAGTAATCCGCCACCTCCTCCAGACCGTATGAACGGCACAGATACACCAGATTGAGGATGTCCTTCTTGAAGCAGGAGCCGCCGAATCCCACGCTCGCATTCAAAAACTTCGGACCGATGCGCCGGTCCATCCCAACGGCCTCGGCCACCTCGACCACATCCGCATCGGTACGTTCGCACAGCGCGCTGATGGCGTTGATCGAGGAAATCCGCTGGGCCAGAAAGGCATTCGCCACAAGCTTCGACAGTTCGCTGCTCCAGACGTTGGAGGTGAGTATGCGCTCCCGCGGCACCCAGTGGGCATAAAGCCTTACCAGTTCATCCCGGGCTCGGACCCCCTCCGGCGTTTCGGCAGATCCGATGAGAACCCTGTCCGGGTCCTCCAGGTCCTTGATCGCCGTCCCTTCGGCCAGAAATTCAGGGTTCGAAAGGACATCGAATCGGACGGGGTGCCGAGTCGTATTGAGGATCCGCTCCATGGCCTTGGCGGTCTTGACGGGGAGGGTGCTTTTTTCGACGATGATCTTCGGCGATTCCGCATAGCGCATGATCTCGCGCGCCGTCTTTTCCCAGTACTGCAGATCCGCCGCCATGCCCGCACCCGCCCCGAACTGTTTGGTGGGTGTGTTGACGCTTACAAAGATGATATCCGCTTCCCGGATGCCGTTCGGCATATCGGTGCTGAAGAACAGGTTGCGGCCCCGCGCCGCTTTGACCACCTCATCGAGCCCGGGCTCATAGATGGGCAGCTCGGCCGCATTCCACTGCGCAATCTTCTCGGCATCGATGTCCACCACGGTCACGCGGTAGCCGGGGCAGCGATTTGCGATCACGGCCATGGTGGGCCCGCCCACATAGCCGGCGCCGATACAGAGGATGCTCTTCTCAAAGGTCATACCATCACCTTTTCGCTGAATCACGTTCAAGTCGAAGACAGGCGGCGTTGCGGCGGTTTGGAGAAGGCTTTTGCACAGGAAAGAACCCGCCTCACCGAGATTTAGTGGACCCGCGCCGTTTTGTCAATCGGTATCAGCCCGTTCGGTCTTCCGCTTGTGCTGGCCTGTGTACCAATCCACCTGGCGGCAGATCCCGCGGATGATCCGGACATCCCGCGCACGCAGCGGCATCCGCGAAAGAAAGCGGCGGATATTGATCATCCAGTGCTCCGGATTCTGGCGGTCAATGAAGCCGATCTTGGTCAACACCGTCTTGAGGTGATCGTACATCCCCTCGAGTTCGAAGCGGTCGGCCAGGCGGGGCAAAGCCTCATGCGGGGCCTCGGCGGAAGCCAGGAATAGTTCATAGCAGATCACCATCACGGCCTGAGCCAGATTCAACGAGGAAAACGAGGCGGTCGGGATGGTGACGATGGTGTGGCACTGCCGCAGATGTTCATTCGAAAGGCCTCTGTCCTCGGGCCCAAACAGAATGGCGACCCGGTTCTCGCAGGTAATCGGGATCAGCGACTGCGCGAGTCCCCGCGGCTCCATCAAAGCCGGACGCAGCGTGCCGGTGCGGGCGGTCGTACCCACAACAAACTCGAAAGGCCCCACCGCTTCGCCGAAATCCTCCAGGACGTCCATCTCCTCGATCACATCGATCGAAGGGCCGGTGGCGGTCTTGAGGACCCTTGACAAGTCGCAGTTCTTGGGGTTGACCACCGTCAACCGTGACAGGCCCATATTGTGCATGGCGCGGGCGACCGAACCGATATTTTCCGGGATGTGGGGCTCTACCAGAACGATCCCGACTCGATCAAGCCTTACGCGGTCCGCCATCCTCAAGAATCCTCAAGATCTTGGCCATCAGTTCATCGCTGTCGAAGGCGAACTCGACGGTCCCCTTCTCCACCTCGAAGTAGATCAGAAAACAGCCGTGTTCGGCCGCCACATCCTCCAGCATCAACCTGAAGCGGACCGCTTCGGGGTGATCCGCGTCGTCGACCTCCTCCGAAAACAGATCGACCTCAATGACGCCATAAGACTCCATAGGCTCACCTTTTGTATTGCATCCAGAAAATCAGGGTTCCAAGGGCGATGATGCCAGCCCCCACCCTGAAAATCCAATCGAAAGAAAACCAGTCGATGAAGAATCCCCCCAATACGGGCCCCGCAAGCATGCCGAGGCTGTGCGCCAACGCCAGGAGCCCCATCAGGCTCCCCATCGCCCGGGCCGCACGGCCTTCGATCACCCCCAGGGCCATCACCGGCGGGAAGGCGATCCCGCCGGCCAGACCGAAGAGGCTGTTGGCCAACACAAGCCCCCAGAAAGTCGAGGCCTCGCTCAGGAAAAGCATCGCGCCGGCGCCCATGACCCCGCCTATGCCGACCATAAGCCCTTTGCTGATCCGGTCCGCAAGATATCCCATAGGGGCCTGGCAAAGGGCAGCGACCAGCACGTTCACCATGACGACGAAACCGATGGCGGAGCTCGAAAGCCCGAGGCGGGTCCCGGCGCCGAGCGGCAGAAAGGTCCAGGTGATCCCGATCGCGGTCGTAAAGGTCGCCCTGAACAGGAAAAGCGCGCGCACCGCCGGACGCTTCAAAAGGGTCGAATACCCGTGTCCGACCGGACGCTCGGACCCTGATTTCGCTGCGGCAGCTTCCTTCGTCCGGCTGCTCTTCTCGCGCGGCAGGAGAATCAGGCTCAACAGGAACCCGAACAGGGCAAGGGCCCCCATGCTGAGAAAAGACACATCGATACCCGCCCAATCCCTCAGCACTCCGCCGAGCACCGGGCCTGCGCTCAAACCGAAGTAGAGGGCGATATTGAACACGCCCATCATCCGGCCTTCCCAGCCCGAAGGGGTCATGTCGCCTACATAGGCCTGGGCCACCGGCAGCACCATGGCTGAAGCAAACCCCTGTGCAAGCCGGATCGCGATCAGCGACCAGACCCCCTCCGTAGCCGTAAATGCGAGCGAGACGAGGAAATATCCGAACAAACCGATTACAATGAAGGGCTTGCGTCCCCGGCGATCCGACCACTTGCCGAAATAAGGGACGAACAGGCTCCGCGTCAGGGAAAAAGAGCCGAAAATCAAGCCGATCTCGAGTGCTTCGGCACCGAGTTCGTGGGCGTAAACCGGCAGGAGCGGCGCCACTAGACCCGCCCCCATGGTGGTCACGAAAACAGCGGAAAACAGGGTCAGGAATATTCTGAAAGGGAAGACCATCCACCCACAGCGTTTCTTTGAAAGGATAAAAACCAGTCATGGGATCGTCCACGAATTGGACCGTACGAAGCACTCTCCGGGGGAAACAGGGCTGCTTGCCGGAAAGCACACGGGGTGAACCGCGCCTCCTGCCTGCCGGAATCCTTGCAGTATAAACGATCCGCCAAAGGATTCAAGGTCATAGAAGAAAATTGCCGATTGCAAAAGCCATGTTATTTTTATATCATTTTAGTTTATTTTGAAGTTAGACCTCATCCATCCGGAAATGGTTCATCCGGCACCAGCCCGTTTCCAGTCCGGAAACAGGGTTGCTTTTCGGTTGACAGGATGATCCCGGCGGAGCAATCACCGATGCAGACAAAACGAAACAATATCCTGGATCATGTTGGACAAACGCCCCTCATCCCGGTCCACCGCCTGAATCCCAGCAGATCCGTCGAAGTCCTGGCCAAACTCGAGTACTTCAACCCCGGCGGGTCCATCAAGGACCGGCCGGCCTTGTACATGATCGAAGAGGCCGAGAGGAGCGGGGACCTTACCCGGGACAAAATCATCCTGGAGGCGACCAGCGGCAATACGGGAATCGGCCTCGCCATGGTCGCCGCCGTCAAAGGCTACCGCATTCTTCTGAGCATGTCGGAGTCCGTCAGCGAAGAGCGGGTCAAGATCCTCAAGGCCTTCGGGGCGGAAATCAAATTCACGCCGGCCCACATGGGAACCGACGGGGCGATCGAATACGTCTACAACCTCATGCGCGAGGCCCCTGACAAATATTGGCTGGCGGACCAGTTCAACAACGAAAACAACTGGAAGGCACACTACGTGGGGACCGCCCTCGAAATCTGGGAGCAGACCGGAGGGCAGGTGAGCGCGATCGTCGCGACCATGGGTACCAGCGGAACGCTGATGGGGCTTGCAAAACGTTACGCAGAGATGGCGCCCCATGTCTCCATCGTAGGGGTGGAGCCTTACATGGGGCACAAGATTCAGGGCCTCAAGAATATGAAGGAGTCCTACCAGCCTGGAATCTTCGACAAACGGATTCTGAGCCGCATCGAAAACGTGGACGATGAGGAGGCCTTCGAGACCGCACGGCAGCTTGCCCGTAAAGAAGGCATGCTCGTCGGCATGAGTTCCGGCGCCGCCATGGCGGTCGCCCTGCGCATCGCCCGTGAAATGACCGAAGGAAAGATCGTGGTCCTCCTGCCGGACGGCGGCGAACGGTATCTCAGCACCGCGCTTTTCACCGCCAAGAAGCGCTCGGGGCTCCACATCTACAACACCTTCAGCCGCCGCAAGGAAGAGCTGATCCCTATCGAGGAAAACCACGTCAAGATGTACTGCTGCGGCCCGACGCTCTGCCAGTACATCCACCTCGGACACGCCCGGCGCTTTCTTTTCGCAGATCTCCTGCGGCGTTACCTGGGCTTCAAGGGGTACCGTGTCACCCTGGTGACGAACCTGACGGACCTCGACGACCGCACGATCCAGGGCGCCGAGAAGGCCGGCGTACCCTTGAAGGACTTTACCGAGGGTTTCAATCGCGCTTTTATGGAGGATATCGAACGCCTCGGCATCGAGCCCGCCACGGTTTACCCCAAGGCCAGCGAGCACGTCGAGGAGATGATCGACCTTGCGCGGAGACTGCTTCAGAAAGGCTATGCCTACGAAAAGTTCCGCTCGATCTACTTCGACATCTCCCGCTTCAAGCCTTACGGGAACCTCTCGCACATCGACCTGACGAAGATCCGGGTGGGCAAGACCGTGGATCTCGACAATTACGAGAAAGACAACCCACGGGATTTCACCCTTCTCAAGCGCGCCACCCTGAGCGCCCTCAAACGGGGGATCTTCTACCAGACCCAGTGGGGGAACGTCCTGCCGAGCTGGCACCTCGAGTGCTCCGCTATGGCCATGAAGTACCTCGGGCCCACCTACGACATCCACACGAGCGGCATCGAACTGATCTTCCCGCACCACGAAAACGCCATCGCCATCAGCCAGGCCCTGACCAACCAGCCGCCGGCCAACTACTGGGTGCACCATGAAAACGTCCTGGTCAACGGCAGGCGCACCTCCAAGGCCGCCGATGCGGAGGGGCTCACACTGCGGGAGATCTTCGAACGGGGGTACAGCGGCAGGGACATCCGATACCTGATCCTCAGCCGGCACCACCGGAAGCCCATCGTCTTCTCCTGGATGAAGCTGAATGCGGCCCGCAGCACCATCGCGCGGCTCGACGGATTCGTCCAGCGGCTCCACAAGTGCCCCGACGGCCGCAGCGAGCCCGAAGCGGACCAGATCGTGTACGACCTGCGCCACGGTTTTACCGAAGCCCTGGACGACGATCTGAATGTCGCAGCCGCCCTTGCGGCCCTTTTTCAATTCATCCGCCGCGTCAACGGACTCCTGGACCGCAACATGCTCGCCAAAGCGGACAAACAGAAATTTCTGGAAATCCTCACGGCCGTCAACGGCGTCCTCGGCGTATTAAACCTCGAACCCGCCGCACTCGAAGGCGAAATCGAAGCATCGATCCACGCCAGAGAGGAGGCGCGCCGAAGAAAGGACTGGGAAACAGCCGACCGCATCCGCGACCGGCTCAAAGAGCGTGGCATCGAGCTCCTGGACACCCCCGAAGGGACGATCTGGCAGCGCACCTCGACAACAGGCCCCGGCAAGGCCTGAGAAATACTCGCCCGAGAGGCCTGGTGCTCTAGCGCCATCACAAAGCGGGGGCCATCGGGTCCCCGCTCAATTCTGCACAATCAGGCGAATCCGTTTCCAATCCGGAAAGAAGGGCTTTTTATTTACACACCACAAAAAACGGGACCTGTCAAGGTCCCGTAAGTGCTTGAAATATGGCGGAGAGAGAGGGATTCGAACCCTCGGTGGGGCTTGACACCCCACACTCGCTTAGCAGGCGAGCGCCTTCAGCCGACTCGGCCATCTCTCCGTGTGCCTGTGCCGCCTCGACAGTCAAGGCCGCACCGAACGCTGCCAGGAAGGAGTGGCGGAGGGAGTAGGATTCGAACCCACGGCCCCTTTCGGGACAGCGGTTTTCAAGACCGCCGCCTTAAACCACTCGGCCATCCCTCCGGCCAACAAGTTTTTTTTATAACATCTGATCAGGCAATAGTCAAAAATTTTTCCCGGAACGAGGCTCCCTAACTGGCCGGTGACGGCAGGTCTCGCAGCCTGCTCAGTTTTCCAACCTTGCGGGCCGCTGCACAACACGACTATTCGGCCCGGTCCGGCTTCTCGCCAGCCCGTTCGATGTCCGCCTTGGCGGTCAACTCCCCGGCATAGGCTACCAGGGCCTTCTGAATCTTTTCCTCTTTCAAAAATTCCTTGATCCGATCCTTGACCTCATCGAAAGAAACCTTGGAGGCAGGAATCTTCTCGGCAGAGCGAATGAGATGATAGCCAAACTGCGTTTCGACAATCCCGCTCACGTTGCCGGGCTCGAGGGCAAACGCCGCTTCGGAAAAGGGCTTCACCATCTTGTCCGCAGGGAAGGGGCCAAGATCGCCGCCATTCGCCGCGCTGGGGCATTCGGAGACCTCTTTGGCCAGCGCCCCGAAATCCTCGCCCTTTTTCAGCCTCTCCTGGACTGCCTCGAGCTTCTTGCGGGCGGCGGCCTTGGTTTCCTCATCGGCATCGGCAGGAACTTTAATCAGGATATGACTCGCCCGGACCATTTCAGGTTTTTCAAAATACTGAGGATTCTCATCATAATAGGCCTTGGCCTCGGCATCCGTAACCTCTATTTTCTGCACCACTTCTTTCTCCAGCAAGGCCTGAATGGTCATTTTCCGTTTCGTCATGCGGGTCATCTCTTCCTCGGAAAACCCCATTTTACTCATCTGCGCCTCAGCCTCTTTTTCATCGGCGAACTGCTTTTTGAAACTGCTCAGACTCTCAGCAGCGGCCTCATCGGAAACCTCGAGTTTCTGCCTCTGGGCCTCCTGAAAAAAGAGTTCCCACGCGATCAGTTGCTCGAGCATGTTCTTTCTGAGCGCATCCATCTGATCCTTGCCTACGGGTCTTCCCATCTGCGTGAGACGATCGCTTACGATGGTCATTTCCTGCTCAAGTTCCTTCTCCGTGATGGCCACGCCGTTGACCTTGGCCACGATCTCCTTGCCCTTGTCGGCCGCATCTCCGTTTCCTTTCGATGCCTCCTCGGCCGCCCATGAACATACGCCTCCGGCCGACAGCAAAAAACCCACCAGCAGACCCAACACCCATTGTTTCACTCGCCACGTTCGCATGCACTTATTCTCCTTCGTCAGTTTGTAAATCATTCCCCATCGTTGCGTTGGAGCGCCCTATTTCCTCCAGGGGCGAAAAAAATAAAACCCCTTCGGGGTCCTGGAATCATGGATGCCTCCGAGGCATGAGCAGGATTCCGGAAAGGCCTTCCACCATCGGGGCATTCCCTTTTAAGATATCTGATTTCACAACCGCCAGCAAGATGTAATTCCGATTCCAGAAACATGGGAACCCACTTGATTGTTTTGGTCCCTATTCGGTTTCGCAGGAGGAAGAAAACGGCTCCGATCATTTATAGGCTGGTGTCCATCCAAAATAGATTTCCCGGTAGAATTCAGTTTCCAGGCCGGAAATGAGGATTTTTCTTTACACCCTGCGCGTGCTCAGTCCCACCCCTGCGGGGCGGGTCCCGGTTTCATCACACCTCTCTGGTGCTCAGTCCCACCGCTTCACCGCGGTTCCCGGTTTTTTTACACGCTGCGTGTGCTCGGTTCCCCCGCCGGGACGGGTACCAGTTCGGCCGATATCAAGGAAATCTAGCGTGCGGCGGCGACCTGGTGGTCGCCGCGCACAAGCATACATGCAGATTGACGCCGAGATTGGCCAAAAAGACCATTTCCGGGTGGAAACCAGGTTATCGGAGGAAATATCGGTCCGGTGACGCCCCTTCTTTACAGAGAAGAGCGTCTCTGATAGATTGCCTTGAACCGGAAACTCTTCAAGAGGAAGGACGGCGTTGTGGATCGATGCCGAAGCGCACTGCAATTTTCCATTCCCAATGACCATTTTTTTGTTTTCGGAGGCATCCAATGACAAAACGGGCATGTTTGCTTTCTCTCATCGGAACAGTTCTCCTGACCATGACGTTCATCCAAGGGGTTTATGCGCAGGACACCCTGAAAATGAGCACGACCACCAGTACGGAAAACAGCGGCTTGCTGGATTTGCTGCTGCCGGAATTCACACGCGAAACGGGCATCGAGGTCAGAGTTCTCGCCAAAGGAACCGGCGCCGCGCTGCGGGACGGGATGGACGGAAACGTGGACATCGTCTTCGTGCATGACAAACCGCGCGAGGAGCAGTTTGTAGCCGATGGCTTCGGGGCCTACCGGTTGGCGGTGATGCACAACGACTTCGTCATCCTGGGTCCGGCAAACGATCCTGCCGGAATCAAGGGCATCACCGAGGCCTCAGCCGCCATGAAAAAGATCTATGAGAGCCGTTCAAAGTGGATTTCAAGAGGAGATGACAGCGGCACCCATGCAAAAGAACAGCTCCTTTGGAAGGCGGCAGGCATTCCCCTGACCACTGCTAAACGGGATGTCGACCTTTCTGGAAAAAGCAGGACGATCACTCAGGCCGAACCGGCCTCACCCGCAGGCTGGTACATCTCCATCGGTCAAGGGATGGGCAAGACGCTGACCTTCACTGAAGAAAAGCAGGCTTACACCCTGACGGATCGCGGGACCTTTCTCCAATACAAATACGGCCGGGATCAGGGGCTGGATTTAGAAATCCTGTGCGAAGGAGACCCGGCGCTCTTCAACCCTTACGGGATCATCCCCGTCAGCCCGGTGAAACACCCCCATGTTCGATTCGAATCCGCGGAACGCCTGGCGAAATGGCTGGTCTCCCCGCGCGGGCAGCAGTTGATCGGAGAATACCGGATCCAGGGCCGCCAGGCCTTTTTCCCGGATGCCGTCGCCTCCAAGCCGTAAGATCTTGTTGAACGGCCGTTTCCCCCTTCGGAGCATCGCCTTCCATGGAGTTTCTGAGCGACAGCATCGCGTCGGCCTGCCGGCTCATCTGGGATCTGGACCCGGAACTCCTTGCCATCGTGGTGCTCTCTCTGGAAGTCAGCTGTCTTTCCACGGCATTGGCCGGTATTGCGGGCGTCCCGGCGGGAATCCTCATCGCCTTGAACGACTTTCCGGGGAAACGGCTCTGCATCACGATCTGCAATACCCTTCTGGCCCTCCCGACGGTCGTCGTGGGGCTCTTCGCCTATGCCTTCATTTCGAGGAAAGGGGTATTGGGTGCGTATGATCTGCTCTATACGCCTGCCGCGATCGTCATCGGCCAGACCATCCTCCTTTTCCCCGTGATCACCACCTTCGTTCTGTCGGCGGTGGCGCGGCTCGACGACCGGTACCGCAAGACCGCCCTGACCTTGGGTGCCGGCCCCGTGCGCCTCGCCGGCACCATCATACGCGAAAGCCGTTTCGGCATCATGGCGGCCTTCATTCTGGCCTTCGGCCGCGTCATTGCCGAGGTCGGCATCAGCATGATGCTCGGTGGGAACGTGAAAGGCTACACCCGGACCATCACTACGGCCATGGCCCTGGAATACGACAAGGGCGAATTCACCCTGAGCGTGGCCCTGGGGATGGTGCTTCTGGCCGTGAGCTTTTCCGTCAATATCCTTTTTCACGCCATCCAGGGCAGATCGAGGGTCTGAGCACATGCCATACCAGATCTCCGGCTTGATCAGGAGAGCAGGTCCGCGGAAGATCCTGGATATTTCCGATCTCATGCTCGAAAAAGGGCGCATCACCGCCATTATGGGGCCAAACGGCGCAGGTAAGACCACCCTCCTCGAGACCCTGGCCTTTCTGGAAACCCCATCCAGCGGGGATATGCTGTTCGACAGCGCACCCGTTCCATGGTGGTCCTCCAGGGCCTTGAGGCGTCTGCGCCGCAAGGTGGTGCTGGTTCAACAGCATCCCATCCTCTTTACGACAACGGTCTTCAAGAATATCGAATACCCCCTGGCTGTAAGGAAGACCCCGGCTTCCATACGCCATAAACGGGTTGAAGAACTCCTCGACATCGTCGACATGAAACCCTTCCGGTCCTCCAAAGCCCACCGTCTTTCAGGAGGGGAAACCCAGCGCGTCGCCATTGCCCGGGCGCTCGCGTGCAATCCGGAGGTGATCCTTCTGGACGAGCCGACCGCCAACGTCGACCGGGAACACGAAGGACAGATCGAGGGCCTGATTGAAACCATCAATCACACCAGAGGGATTACGGTGGTCTTTGCGAGCCACAATCTCGATCAAAGTGCGCGGCTCGCTGATCGAACGGTTTTTCTCCACCAGGGCCGGGTGATCCATGCCGCCTATGAAAACGTTTTTCGCGCGGAGACAACGCCCGAGGGCAAGGCCGCGCTTATCGGGGAATCGGGCAGGCGCATCGCTATGCACCTGCCCGGACAATCCTCTCCCGGCTCCCGCTATATCGCCATCGATCCCCGCGCCCTGAAGATCGCGGATCACACACCTGACGCAACGTCCCACACCGAATTACAAGGCAAGGTGGTGGAGCTGCGCCTCGAGAAGGGCAGGGTAAGCGCCCTGGTGGACGCCGGTCTCCTGCTGACGGTATGGATGGACGAGAGTGCGTTTCGACAATCGAACATTCACATCGGGGGCGCCGTTTCGGTCGTCCTCGCACCGTCCGGGATCGAATGGCTTTAGCGGTCCGCCGCAGACCCTTCTGCTCGACCTGGTTTCCACCCGGAGGCGGCGTTTCCGCACAGACACCCTCAGAAACAGCGAGGTCCACAAACCATGATCTTCACACCGCTTGATGCCCGACATCTCGAGGCGCTGGGCGCCCTTCTGGAGCCCGGGTCGCTCTCCACCGGGGAGTCCAATCTGGACCTCCACGCCTGCGACCAATCCCATCACCTGCGTTGCCGGCCCGAAGCCGTGGTTTGGCCGAACCGGGCCGAGGAGGTCTCGAAGATCCTTCGCTACGCCCATGAGCACCAGATACCGGTCACAGGCTGGGGGTCCGGGTCGAGCCTCGAAGGAAACCCTATTCCCGTCTCGAAGGGCATCGTCATCGACTTCAGCCGGATGAACCGGATCCTGAACATCCGGGCGCAGGACTTTCAGGCGGATGTCGAACCCGGGGTCATTTACCAGGACCTCAATCAAAAACTGCGGCACTGCGGAATCTTTTTCCCACCGGACCCCGGCGCCCGGGCGACCCTCGGGGGCATGATCGCCAACAATGCCAGTGGAACACGCACCGTGCGGTACGGCTCTACCAAGGACTACGTACTGCGACTGAAGATCGCACTGGCCGGCGGGGAGATCATCGAGGTCGGCAACCGCGCCTCCAAGAGTTCCTCGGGCTATGACCTGCTGCACCTGTTCATCGGGTCCGAAGGCACCCTCGGTTTGGTCGTGGAGGCAACCGTGCGCCTTGTCGGAATCCCGGCGGAACGTTCGGCCGTGATCGCCACCTTCGACTCGGCAGCCTCGGCCGGCAAGGCGGTCTTCGAAATCATGCGCGGCGGTCTCGACCCGGCGGCGCTCGAATTGCTCAGCCCTGAATGCATCCGGCTGATCAACCGTGAAAAATCCCTCGCTCTGAAGGAACGACCCACCCTTTTCATGGAGTTCAGCGGCCCCTCGAAAAATCAGCTCGCCGAAATCCTCGAGATAGTGCACTCCATCGCAGATGAAACCCATTGTCAGGAGTTTCGATCCGGGCTCGGGAAAGAGGAGTGGGACACCCTCTTCAAGGCCAGGCACGAGCTGGGAGAAATGATTATCCGCAACCATCCCGGCCGAGGTTTTCTGACAACCGACGTGGCCGTGCCGATCTCCACCTTTCCTGAAGTACTGGACTTCGCCGCGGCGGCATCCCAAACCCTCACCCTGCCCTTTTACATCTTCGGCCATGCGGGGGATGGCAACATCCACATGGCGATGATGGGCAGACTCGGTGATGCGGCCGACTGGGAAGCCATCGAGGCGGTGAACCGGAGGCTTGTCCTGAAGGCCATTTCGGTCGGTGGCACCGCCACCGGTGAACATGGCGTCGGCATCGGAAAGCGGCAGTTCATGGAAATGGAGCACGGCACCAGCCTCGCCTGGATGAAGCGGGTCAAAGACCTGTTCGACCCGAACGGGATCCTCAACCCGGGCAAGATCTTCCCCGTGCCCTGAAGCCGCCTCCCCGCGCCGACCTTTCTTTCTTGACGTGACCACCTTTTATCGCTATCTTTTGAGCTACATGGTTTTAGATTATTCATTTTTAAAGACAAATCGTGCACGTCCAGACACGATTTCGGGCATCGCAACCTTTCCGGAAACAGAGCCTCATCGTCCCGGAAACCCGCCCCGACATCACCCGTTTTCACCCGGAAATGCATCATCATATCAACCATTCAGGAGTTACTAAATGGCCTGGGATTGGGACAAGCTGCAGGAACAGAGGAAAAAGGCATCGGGCGGAGATGCCGGACCGCCTCCCAACGTCAACGAAATCTTCCAGAAATTCAAAGGGTTCAAGGGATTCAAGGGCAAACTCCCGGGCGGGACGACCCTGATCATCCTTCTCATCATCCTTCTCTACCTGGGATCGACCTCCGTTTATACGGTTGCCGTCGATGAAGTGGGCATGGTACAGCGGTTCGGCAAGTATGTCCGGATGACACAGCCCGGACTCAACTTCAAGCTGCCGAACGGAATCGAGAAGGTCAGCAAGGTCAAGGTGCGGTATGTTTTCAAGGAAGAATTCGGTTTTCGGACCGTGGAGGCTGCTGCCCGCTCACGATTCGCATCGAGCGCCCCTTACGAGGACGAATCCCTCATGCTGACGGGCGACCTGAATGTCGCCGTGGTCCCCTGGATCGTGCAGTTCCGCATCAACGATCCTTACAACTATCTCTTCAAGGTCAGAAACGTCCGGGGCACCCTGCGTGACTTGTCTGAATCGACCATGCGCCTGGTCGTAGGCGACAGGAGCATCAACGAGGTCATCAGCAAACGTGAAGAGATCGCCAATCAGGCACAGGAACTCCTTCAGAAAGAGCTCGACGAGGCGGAAACAGGCATCAAGGTTGTCACCATCGAGATGAAAAAGACCAACGTCCCCGAACCCGTGCAGCCGTCTTTCAACGAGGTCAACCAGGCTGTTCAGGAAAAGGAGCGTATGATCTACGAAGCGCGCGAGCAGTACAACAAGGTCATCCCTGCAGCCAAGGGGGACGCCGAAAAGACCATCCGCGGCGCGGAGGGCTACGCCCTCGATCGCGTCAACCGGGCGCAGGGTGATGCCACCCGATTCGAAGAATTGTACAACGAGTACACCAAGGCCGAGGATGTCACCCGGAGGCGGCTCTACCTCGAGGCCATGCAGGATATCATGCCCAAGATGGGTGAGAAATATATTGTCGACGCCGAGCAGAAAAATTTCCTCCCGCTCCTCAACCTCGGCAGGCCGCAAGGAGGGACCAAGTAATGAAACTGAAATTCATCCTGATCCCCTTGATCATCATTGCCATTGCAGTCTATTCTTCAGTCTATGTGGTGGACGAAACCGAACAGGTTATCGTCACACAGTTCGGGAGAGCCATCGGCAGCCCGAAGGCCGAGCCTGGGCTTTACTTCAAACTGCCGATGATTCAGCAAACCAATTACTTCCCCAAGAACCTTCTCGAATGGGATGGAGACCCGGGACAGATCCCGACCCTGGACAAGACCTTCATCTGGGTCGACACCTTCGCCCGTTGGAAAATCGTCAATCCGCTAATTTTCTTCGAAACCGTCAACAACGTCACCGGGGCGATGGCCCGTCTGGACGATATCATCGACTCCGCCGTCCGCAATTTTATCACCTCTTATCCGTTGATCGAAACGGTGCGGAAGACCAACCGGAAGCTCGACACCTTCGAGGTCGGCATCTCCGATCTGTTGGACACCCGCTATCTTGGAGAGGTGACACTCGGCAGACAGAAAATCACCAAGGGCATCCTGGAGCAATCCCAGCCGAAGCTGGATGATTTCGGCATCCAACTGGTCGATGTCAAACTCAAACGGATCAACTACGTCGAAGAAGTCCAGAAATCGGTGTATGCAAGGATGATCGCCGAACGGAAACAGATCGCCGAAAAATTCCGCTCCGAGGGCCAGGGCGAGGCCCGCAAGATCGAGGGTAACCGCGACAAAGAACTGAAGCGCATCTCTTCAGAGGCGTACAGAGCGGCTCAAGAGATCAAGGGAAAGGCCGATGCAGAGGCTGCGCTCATTTATGCGAAGGCCTACAATAAGGATCCGGAGTTTTACACTTTTCTCAAATCTCTGGACCTCTACCGCAATGCAATGGACAAGCAAAGCGCTTTGATCCTTTCGACCGATTCCGACCTGCTCAGGTTTTTCAAGAGCTACGAAGAAAAAGCCGTGATGCCGACGATGGATTAGCGGCGTGATGAAAAATCCACTGTGCACAGGCTGTCGGATCGTTTTTCACCATTGCCCACTGGAAGAGGGAGGGTAGCGAGTATGGTCAGGACCGAGATTTCCTTGTTTCTGAAAAACGCTCCGGGTGAACTGGGCACACTCGCCGGCCGACTGGCGGAGGCTGGCATCAATATCGACGCATTGACTATTCAGGATGCCTCCGACTACGTACAGGGCATCTTCAAGGCCAGGGGGAAATCCCTCAAGCGCATCGCCCCGGCCGCCAGCTATGGTTCGATGCAGAAAGACTCGGCCGATTACGCCCTCATCCGCCTGCTGGTCGATAAAACCGATAGGGCGATGGATCTTCTGACAAAAGGTGAGTATGTCTTCGACATCGCGCCGGTGATCGCCCTCGAAATCGAGAACCGGCCGGGAAACCTGGCGGCGATGGCCCGAAAATTCGGGGAAGAGGGGGTCAATATCAACTATGTGTATGGGTCCGCGCTCCCTCGCGGGAAGAAGTCGTTATTCGTATTCTGCCCCGAGGACATCGAGCTGGCTGCGCGCATCTTCAAGGATTGACGGCACGGGCTCATCCCAGCCGGCTAGATCGAGCAGCTTCAGCTGGATCCTTTCCACCCCCTGCCAGGTGTTTTTTTCTGGAACAAATGCCAGATTGACCCGCTCACCCTTTGCCGGTGCAAGGTCGCCCAAGCCGAAGCCGATCGCATCGAAAACACATCCATCTTGAGCAACGCTCATCTTCAGATGATTGTCCCCTACTAACCTCGATTCGAAAACCGTCACATCCCGCACCAACAGACAAGGCTCCGGATTCCCTTCCCCGAAGGGTGCCAGCGCGTCGATTTCGGTCAGTGTGCGGAAATCGATATCTGCCAATGAGACCACTGCATCGATATCCAGTCCCGGCACCAAACTTTCGTCATCCAACTGATCCCAGGCCAACTGTTCGAGATCCTTTCGGAACGTATCGAGATTGACCCGTTTGAGGGCAAACCCGGCCGCGTGGGCATGGCCCCCATAGCGCTCGAAGAGGTGGGCCATTTCAGTGAGTGCCCCGAACAGGTTGAATCCATCGATGCTGCGTCCGGATCCGATTCCCAGCCCGTCCTGAAGGCTCAGCACGACGGCCGGTTTGTGGTAACGGTCCACCAGTTTCGAGGCTACAATCCCCAGAACGCCCGTGTGCCAGTTCTCGCCGCACAACATGAGGGTCCTAAGGCGGTCTACGTCGCCCATGGAGGCGACCTGGGCATCGATCTGCTTCAGGATCTCCCTTTCGAGTCTTTGCCTTTCCTGATTCAAGGCCGTCAACTCACGGGCCGCGCGCTCGGCTTTCGCTATATCACGCACCGTCAAAATCTCAAGGGCCAATGCCGCCCCCCCGAGGCGGCCAGGGGCGTTAAGCCGCGGGGCGAGCCTGAATGCAAGGTCGTCGGCCGTCACAGACAGTCTGTCTATCTGGGCGGCGGCCTTCATCGCGCCAATCCCCTCCCACCTGCTTTCGGCCATCATCCTGAGGCCGCTGTTGACCAGGATGCGGTTCTGACCGAGCAGCGGCACACGATCCGCCACAGTCCCCAGCGCCACCAGGTCAAGATATTCGCGGAGATCCGGCTCCTTGCGGGTCTTGAACCATCCCTTTTCCCGCAGGGCGGTGCGAATGGCCACGGCGAGAAAAAAGGCGACCCCCACGCCGGCCAGCGGCCTCAGAGCGGAGGGACCGCCGCTTCTGTGGGCGTTGACAACCGCGCAGGGCGGCCGATAATTCTCAGGGACCTGGTGATGATCCGTAACGACCACCGTCAAGCCCGCACGCTGCGCTGCAGCGATGGCCCTGTAATCCGAGCTGCCGCAATCCACGGTGATCAGAAGCTTCGTGCCGTCGGCGGCGATCCGGCGCACGGCCTCCCGGTTCAGCCCGTACCCTTCGCGCAGGCGGTTGGGGATATAGGCGGAAGCCTTCAGGCCGATCGCGTCGAAAAAATGGATCAGGACAGCCGTAGCCGTAATACCGTCCGCGTCGTAATCGCCGTAAACGGTGATCTTCCAATCCTGTTCGATGGCGTGTTGGACGATCCGGACCGCTTCCCCCATATCGGGAAGCGTCAGAGGATCTTGGAGGGAGGCCAAACGGGGGTCAAAAAAGTCCTTTACGGTCTGTGGATCTCTCATTCCGCGATGCACCAGGAAATGGGCCTGCAAAAGGGTGAGACCTGCAGTTCGGCTCAACTCGCGGGCTTCGGGGAAAACGGGTTTCAGTTTCCAGATGTTGTATCGCGACACCTCCCGAGACCTCAGGCGCCTTTCCGGGTGATCGCGAGCAGGCGTTCCTCCACCCTGCGCGCATCCACAGCTACATCTACTTCGATGGAATCGAAAGAGGTCTCGACAACCCGCATCCGGACACCGTTTTCGAGAACACGAAGCTGCTCGAGCTTCTCCGCGGTTTCGAGGCATCCCTCCGGCATCCGGCTGAATCGCCGCAAAAACTCCATACGATACGCATAAAAGCCGAGGTGTTTGTAATACACCGCCGGGGTGTCCTTCTCACGGTAAAAGGGGATAGCGGCCCTGGAAAAATATAGGGCGAAACCCGCCGCGTCCGTCACAACCTTGACATGGTTCGGGTTGCCGGCCTCATCCGCGTTGATCCGGAATTTGAGAGTGGACATGGAAAGGGCTGGATCATCTTTGAAGGGTCCGACCAGATCCGTCACCACAGACGGGTCGAAAAGCGGCTGATCACCCTGGATATTGACGATGACGTCCTCGTCTTTCACCCCGAGCGAGGTTGCCGCCTCGCAAATCCGGTCAGTGCCGGAGAGATGATTCGCCCGTGTCATCATCACCCGGCCCCCAAAGGACCTCACACAATCCGCGATCCGCGAGTCGTCTGTGGCAACATACACATTCACCAGTTCCGTGCAGCCCAGGGCCCTCTCATACACGTGCTGAATCATCGGCTTGCCGGCGATCAAAACCAGAGGCTTGCCGGGCAGACGGGTGGATTGATACCTTGCGGGAATAAAAGCGTAAATATCCATATATGGGAAATCAAGATTTGGAATAGGTGGCGCAGGCGTTTTCGGACTCCCAGGCAGTCACCCTGCTGACGTGGACCCGCCCGTCGTCAAGCTCCGCAGCAAGACGCTCGAAGATGTAACGGGCAATGTTTTCCGAAGAGGGATTCACGGCCCGGAAGGGTTCAAGGTCATTCAAAAAGCGATGGTCCAACGCATCCAGCACCTGCTGGGTGGACTCCTTAACAACCCTGAAGTCGACCAGCAACCCGTTGTCACCAAGGGTATCCCCTGCGATAAAGACCTCGACCGTCCAGTTGTGCCCGTGGAGCCTCTCGCAGCCACCCTCGTATTCCCGCAACTGATGGGCTGCCGCAAAATGTGTAACGATCTTTAATTCATACATTGAGCAGGCTCCCCCTATTTTTCGTCTGCAGGGCTCTGGTCAGCGCCAGGTTCCCAGACCTTCCCGCACTCGGTGCACTTCCCGTTCAAAATGATCCCTGTACAGGTCCCATCCGGGCACAACACTCGATTTTCAAAATCGAATTCATCATCCCGCTCGTCCACCAAGACCGCAGGTTCTTCCCGGCCATCCATTGCAGTGCCGCACTGCATACAGTACTGAGCCTCTTCTGGATTTTCCTCCCCGCATTTCGGGCAGGGACGACCGGGAATATCTTTCTCGCACAAAGGGCATTTCATACTATCTTCCTCTCGTCATCCATAGGCCGGACTCAACTCTCACCGGTAAGTCCCGTCTGGTTTCCATCCGGAAATGGTCCATTTTGCCGATCTCGGCGTCAATCTGCACATGTGCTTGTGCAGTGCCAAATAGGCTGCCTCTGCGCCAACGCTTGATTTCCTTCATATGGACAAACCAGAACCCGCCTCGCAGGGGCAGGACTTCGCACCCGAGGAGTGTGGAAAAAACTCCTTTTCCGGATTGGAAACTGGATTGAACCGGAAAATCATTTACAGGTAAACACCGCCAGACAGGACCTGGCGCCACCATCATTCTAGAAAACCCGCGCCTATATTCCTAGCCAATTACGGCCCCGCTGTCAATCTCGCTCCTGCTGATTCAACACCAAAATAGTGTTGTCTATATCAACGATGAACCCGGCAGTCCGCATCCCCTTTCGATCACAGCCCCCGCCTTCGGTTTCCGTCAGCTCTTCTTGGACGTGATCGCCTGAAAAGACCCTATCTGCTGCTTCACGCGTGCACTCTTGCACTTCGGGCACCGCACCTTGGTCTTTTCGTGTTCAACGAGCGTCATCATCAAAGTGAATGTGCTCCCGCACTTCTCGCAGAGATAATCATATGACGGCAATTCAATCCCTCCATCCCTCAAGACACCCCGATTGTCAAACCGAACGCCGACTCTCCCAGGCGATCTTTTTTCTCGGCGGGACCGGCACGATCACGACCAACAAGCGGACTTTCTTCCATGCTACCACAAGCGGATGAATTTTCTCCCCTCGCGTAGCTCGCCCCGCACCTTCTCCATGTGCCTCAGGGCGGCGATCTCCTTTTCGAGGTCTGAAGGCTTGAGGTCCAACGCCTCGCATAGCGCCTGCGGCTCAACTCCGCCAGTCTCTTCCAGAATCGAAAGGATTCGAGACTGCCTTTCCGTCAGTTCAGGGGCGTGTCCCATGTTCCGCTCCAGGGACTTTGCACTGTGGACCGCCCAGGGATCACAGGTGCGAGCCGGAGACAAGGCATCCATATAGCAGTCCTCGCACATCACCTCTTGATTCATAATACGTTCTTCGCCCGGCTCGATCGAGCTGCCGCAACGTTTGCAATTCGTCATCGTTCCTCTCCCGGATTCCTCCTTTTTCAATTGGTTCCATCATTAGCAGGCAGACAAACAACAAAGGTGGTCATGCCGTTGCCTCTGACCACTTCCACCTTTCCACCCAAAAGCTTCACTATCCTGTTTGTAATATAAAGGCCGCGACCCTGGGCGCCACCCTCGACCATCAAAACACGATCCTCATCGGACATCTCGCCTGTATTGCTGACTTCTGCACAGACCCAATCTCCTTTCGAGTGGGTGCGAATCGCTAGGGTTCCCCCTTTCAAAGGAATGGCCTTGGTCGCATTGTTGAGAATATTGTCGAACACCCTTTCGAGATTTATCGAAAAACACTTCACATACAAGTTAGGATCGAAGGGGCCTTCTTTCAAGGTGATATTCTGCCTCAGCTGCTCCCGGATCGCCTCCCGATTAATCTCGAAGCGCCTTCTTAGGACTTCGGTCAGGTTGACTACCTGTTCCTGCCCGACATGGTAGATGCTGAGCGCCAATTCCTGCAGACGGCTGGTCTCTTCAAGCAGGATGTCGGCGTACTTGAGGATCTGATCGCGGCAGCCGACCGGGTCCTCCTCGACCATCTTTTTCAGGCGGCGCGCAAAACCTGCCGTTGCAATAGCCGGGTTCTTGAAATCATGGAGGGCATCGTCCAGCCGCTCCATTTTCTGGGCCTTCATCAGTTCGCGCCCCATGAAGATGAGCAGATCGATTTCATCCTCACGATACCGTTGACGCTGCTCCAGTGCATCGAAGGTCATGAAATGGGTGACATTGCCGTTCACCCTGAGCGGTATGTAAAGGATGGAATTGATATTGTAAATCTGGGCGAACCGCTTGAGGTTGTCCGATATCAATGTGCTGTGCTCCGGGTCGACCACCAGCAGGTAAGAAGGGCTCAGGGTCTCGTAGACCGAATCTCCATCGTAGCCGCGCAGATTCAACAAAATCTCGAAGGCCGGCTCACTGCTCACGGCAAAGCTCCTCCCGATACTGTGATACCCGCCGCTCTCCGGATAACCCGCCTCGAGCACAACCCTTGTCAGATCCTCCGTGACAGAAAAAAGCGCACAGCTCTGGAGGTTGACCATATCCGCAAGTTCAGGGACCACCCGGTTGAATATTTCTTTCAGCTTAATCCCTCCCCGCGCTCCCAGAGCACGAAAGATGTGCTCCGTTACAAACGCCTTTTTCTCGTTTGTCCGCTGGAGAAAGAGGATTTTTTTCTTCGCCATGACAAAACTCAGACGCCGTGCCATCAGCGTCGCCATCTGAATCTCCAGGGGATGAAACACCCGATTCCGCTCCACGAAATAGATTTGAATGACGCCGATGGTATCGCGTTCGTGCGGGAAAAACCGGGTGATCTCGAGCGGAATCCCCATCATGGAACGAACGCCTTTCCGGTCGATCGTATGCTTGTCGAGATACCGGTCATCGTTCACCAGATCAGGAACGAGGCATGGCTGACGGGTCCGGACGACTTCTCCTGCAATGCTCCCTTCAAGGGGAATGAATTCTGAGCGGTGGTGCTCCTCCCCAAGCGGGTAGGACCCGTATGAAAGCATCTGCTTCGTAATAGGGTCGTAGATGCGGATAGAAGCGGAATGGGCCCCGAGGAATTCCACCATGAACTGGGTGGCCTTCTGGAATATCTCTTTTTGGGTTAGATCAGGGTCGATCTCTACAAGCTCATCGATCAGCCCTGTCACCCGTCTCAGGAATTCGGAGAGGACATGTTCCTCGACCCATTCTATCAACAACCGCCAAAACGACTCGTCGGCAGAGACCTCCGCGGCCCAGGGTTCCTGCCGCAGTGCCTTGATCAAATCGTCAGGATTTGTCAGCATAAAATATTCACCCAAAGAGGTTATGCCAGAAAAGATCTTCTTTTGTAGATACCAGTTGGCAGCTTTAAAGTCAAGCAACCAACCGTCGCTTATTTTATCCTAATCTTATCCAAATATAAATATCATCAATAATCTACAGTTTCAGCTTTTCTTTCATAACCAGGTAAAAGCCGGTTTCAGCCTTTCTTATGCACTATCAAAATAATTCGGCAAATGCACCGTTCAAATCCTCGATCCCTCAAAAACGTTTTTGCCTGGAACCGTCCTACATCTGATTACATCTATCCCTGACCCTTCATACCCGGTCAGGCGACCTACGGACGGGCGGACCTATCGAACCGCATTTGGCTGATCTGCTCAGAGATTAGACCAAGCATAAATATGAGAACCGATGTTGTCAGAAAGAGAGCACCCATGTTGTTGAATCGGCCGGCTGTTAAAAACGTCCATAGATTACAGCCTAGGCCGGTCAGAAACATCGCGATGGAAGTCGGCAGGAATACACGCAACGGAGCGAAGAGAGTGCAGACCTTCATCAAGATCAGCAGGAACCGAATCCCGTCTTCCACACAGCGAATGCCGCTTTTACCCGTCCGCCTTTTCAATACATTTATCGGCTCATATTTCAGCGATCGGCCACTGTGCAAGGCCGCGAGGGTAATCGTCGTCGGATAAGAGTAGGTGTTCGGCAACAGATTCAGGAAATCTTTGGCTGTTTCCGATTTGACCGCCCTGAAGCCTGAGGTGAGATCCTGAACCTCGAACCGGGTGACATAAGATGCCAGACAGTTGAATACTCGATTGCCTGCGGCCCTCCACCAATTCGTCTGCTGGCACCTGCAGCGCGCGCCGACAACCATGTCGAATTCAGGCAAATATTGAAGCAATCGGGGGATGTCTTCAGGCCGGTGCTGTCCATCACCATCCATGAGCACCAGGATTTCCCCCGACGCGATCCGGATACCGCTTTTCACGGCTGCGCCATTGCCTATCGTATAGGGATGGCTGTATACGAAGGCCCCCGCCTCAAGCGCAACCCGGGCCGTTTCATCTTCAGATCCATCATTGACCACAATGATCTCGAAATCCGGATAAAGCTCTCTGATGCGCGCGACAAGACTACCGATGACCGCTGATTCGTTCAGAGCAGAAATGATGACCGACACACTGCATGGGACCACTTGGCAGCCCATCCCAGGCGCTCTTCTTTCTGATTGGCAGGCTGGCGGTTTCACTTCGCCGCCTCCTGCAACGGTTCTCCATCAGGCAGCGTGACCGGTTCCGCGCATCCGTTTTTATCGGAGGAGTCCCTTACCTTCTTCATAGAGAGCCCGTGTCTGACGATGTTTTTAACATAAGCCCGGCCGCGGCAACGTCCGGCCCTCTCGTTGTCAGAACGGCTGCAAAGGCCCCTGTTCATCGCTCAGAAAATCTTTCTGGATGAGAAGATCGCTGCGGCTGCGCAAATCAGCGTCCCGATCCAGGCGGCGGTGAACAACAGGGCCCCGGCGATCATGGCGCCCGGAATGGGTTCTTCATATAAGGCCGCTCCTCTGAAGTTGATGCACTCAAGATTTGGCAGGATGAAAAGCAACACCCTCAGGACGATCTCCATCATGTGCGACTCGGTGTTTTGAGCGAATAGGCGCAGATCGTTGCACCAATGGCCCAGAAAAGCGACGCCGGCTAGAAAAAAATTGTGCAGCGGTGGACTCGTAAAACCTGCGAAAAAGACGCTGAACGCTGCCAGAATGATCCACTCGGAAAAGATGAAAAGCCCCGCCACGACGTGCTGAGCGTTCACCCGTATTCCCGAAAGCAGCATCACACTTCCAAAGCTCGTGGACAGAATGAGAAAGATCGTGGCCAAAACCAGGATCATGCCGCAATATTTTCCCAGCAGGAACGAGCTGCGGCCGAGAGGTCTCGACAATATCAGAAAAATCGTCCGCTGCTGTATCTCATGGCGAACGAGGCTCGATCCCAGATACAAGACACCGAGAAAGCCCGAGACCCAGATGACCCAGAATCCCATATCCTGTATCACTCTCTCACGATTTCCCATCGCCATACGACTTAAAACCATCGAAGAGGCCAGGAGCATCACTCCGATCAGGCACAAAGCTTGAGTGAACCGTTCGCGCAGCGCCTCGATCCAGACATGCCTGGCCAGGGCCCAAATTTGAAGACCCCAGCCAGCTCTCAAACCCGCCATCCTGAATTCCCAGCGTTCTCCTGGCCGAACCGGGTCAGCAACTCATTAAAATCCGCATAGACAGGATTCAAAGATTCGAGGCGGATATTGCGGCTTGCGGCCAGCGCGAGGATCTTGTCCAACCAAGGCCCTTGCACGCGCAGGTGGTAATTGTCGCGGCGTTTATGGATCACAAGCACGCCTTTCTCCGGTAGTTCGGACAAAAACGCCTGCCCTGCCGCTTTCATCCGGATATCGAACACCCTAACGCCCTTTTCGATCGCGGACATATCACCGTTCCACCTCAATTTTCCTTGATCCATCAAGACGACTTCATCGCATATCGTTTCCACATCAGACAGAATATGAGAGCTGAAGACGATCGTACGCCCGGCACGTTTAAGCTCCAGCATGATCTCCAGTAAGCGGTTGCGCCAACAGGGATCCAAACCACTCATCGGTTCGTCCAGGAAAAGGAGCGAGGGCTTGTGCACCAGCGCTTGTGCCAGCCCGGCCCGCTGCAGTTGTCCCTTGGAAAGAGTTCCCATCTGCAGCGGTCCCTGATCCCGTAGACCGAGAAGATCGAGCTGCTTTTCCACGGCATGTCGCCCTTCGCTGTGGCCGATTCCACTGAGCCCAACGAGCATCTGCATCCATTCCAGAAGGGTTAGACGCGGGTAGAAATAGGGCCTCTCCGTCAAGCACCCAATCCCCCGCTTGGAGGCCGCCTCGACAGCGTCTCTTCCTGCCACCTGAACCCTCCCCAAGTCAGGCTTCAGCAATCCAGTTCCAAGCATGATCGCGGTGGTCTTCCCTGCACCGTTCGGCCCGATCAGCCCCAGGGTCATACCCTGCGCCACACGCAGGAACAGGTCGTGGACAATCACTTTTTTCCGGCGCCAAAAACCCAGCCGGATGCAATAGGTTGCATGCAGCCATTCAACGGCGGGCTCCCTCATTGGAAAGAATCTCCTCCCGTTTTCGCACCAGCCTCTCTTGCTGGAAAGGGTCGATCGTTTTCTTCAAGGCATTTTCGATGAGCGAGACAGCCAACCCCCGCTGTCCTGCCCTATTCGCCAGGGTGGCCGCTAATCCTTTCAAGAAGGAGGGCGCCCCTGGCAGATCAGCAGCCTCGCTCAAGGCATCGGCTGCTCCCGGCGCATCTTCTGCCCACTTCCACAGGTAATACCCTTTGTAAAACCAGAGCTGCCAGTCGGCGCGATGGAACTGCAGCCCTTTTTCGATCAGAGAAATTCCAGATTCATAGGCGTGGATCTCTGTTGCAAAGACGGTTGCTCCGAACAAAAACGGCCATCGCCAGGCCGGCGCCAGATCTGTAATCAAATCCAATATAGGATATAGGTATGGGTACTCTTTATCCGTCAAAGCGTGCCTGCCGAAATAGTAGACACAGCGCAGCCATAGCAAGTCTGCCAAAAGGTCGACATCGGCTGGTGCAAGCAGGCGCAATGTTGATGCATTGCAGGGCAGGAAAACCACGTCCTCGAAATCCCCCTCTCCCTCACACCAAGGGCAATCGGATACGGTGACCCCGGTTTCTGCAAGGCTTAGCCTGATAAGCTTCCATTGAATCCCCCAGGCAAAAACCATCAGAAAGATAGAAGAGACATAGAGGATTACGACATGGTTTTTTGTACGTTTCAAACCCTCCCTCAAGATCAGGAGCACGGATAGCACCCTGCAGGCCGGCCGATACATAGGGTGAAGATCATGGGATCTTCAAAGCCTTTTCCGGAGGATCCGTCCGAATGCCACCCGCAGCTTCATTCACTCGATTGCCAACGAAAAGGCATCGTTCACGAAGCAATCTCACACCTTCACAATCAAGCTCGGAGGGCATCCGGTCGAGAAGGAAAAGGGTCCGCCCGTATTGCCCCCTCTCCTGGTAGTAGACCGCCAGGTTCCACAGTGCAAAAGTGTCTTTCTTCAAGACACATCCCTTAGGGCGCAGGACCCGCTCAATCTGCCGAAAAATTTCTTCCGCTCTATCTTCATTTCCCAATTCATAGACCACATAATTGTGCAGGCTCTGAAGGACATGGACATCTTCAGGATAATCTTTTTCAAGCCGCTGAAGCATGGATCCGCCGGCATTCACAGCACCGCATCGTATCAATGAGATCGCAAGATTTAGTCTGACGCGTTTTGAACCGGGAGATTTTGATAGTTCTGATGTATAAAAATGGACTGCATGGGTGTAATCCATATTGCGAATATAGGTCGAGCTGGCCAATAAACATAAAATAAACCCGCCTATCAACCCATAAATATGGCTTCGAATATGAAGCCGCATGCAAAGGTCATATGCAAGGATGACTGAGGCGAATGTTATGGCGATGCTCGGAACATACATGCGGTGTTCATAGATAACCTCTAGCGGAATAAACGATGATTCAACAGAATGTGCCACAAAAAACCATAACACGCACCAAATCACTATAATTTTTCTTCTTCTGTAAAAAAGAGCGAGCCAACAGACAATAAGCCATCCTAAAAGGCTTGCCATTGTCGTGATTGGTTTGAATATTCCCTGCGAAATTTCATATTCGTACAGCAGACAAAATCGCGATGCTTCAGGCCGGAAGAAAAGGGACAAATAATGCCACAAAACCCGGGATTCCGTCATGAGCCTTTCAGTGATGGTAAAATCACGCTGACCGTAAGCCGCAGCCAAAAAGCCAACTGGCTCTTTTCCTAGATACAGGAAGCACAT
This sequence comes from Desulfatiglans anilini DSM 4660, assembly GCF_000422285.1. Lineage (NCBI taxonomy): Bacteria > Pseudomonadati > Thermodesulfobacteriota > Desulfobacteria > Desulfatiglandales > Desulfatiglandaceae > Desulfatiglans > Desulfatiglans anilini. The sequence continues at coordinate 1,977 of NZ_AULM01000011.1, read as the reverse complement.
GGCGCCTGCTGATAGAACGGCAGTCCACACCCATCGCCATCGGACAGCACAGCCAGAATCTCTGACCAGAAGGTTCTCGTGCACGACAATCAGGATGGGTAAAATCGCGATATTTTCTTTGCATAAAAGGCCTGCTCCCCAGCTTGTCATAGCCAACCCGAAAAAAATGCCAGCCCCTTTCCGGTGTTCTTCGATCCACCATGAACGTCCCTTCATCCATAGAACGAGGCTCAAAAGCCCAAAAAAAGCGGCCAAGCTGGTCATTCGCTGAACAATATAAGTGACAGCGTTGGTCTGAATCGGATGAGCCGCCCATGCTAGCGCGGCGAAACAGGCCAGCCAGCGACCTTGTTGCCTATAGGCATCCTGCATCCAGCTTGAATGGATGGTTTGCAGAAGGAAAAGATATAGCAAAAGACAATTTAAAACATGGACCACGATATTGAAGATGTGATAACCCCATGGATCCAGTTTTCCAAGCGAGAAGTTCCAAGCAAACGATACATACGCCAGAGGTCTGTTTTGACATGGATTTTCTTCTGCGAATATATTACCTATTTCTTTTAATCCAAATCTGTCTATCTTCAAATTTTGGTTATTGACAATATTAATTAAATCATCAAAAAGAAATGGACTTGAGAGCGTATTACAATATATTCCAAATAAAAAAATTGCAGAAAAAAGAATATATACGGCGTGGAATATTTTATCGCTGAACTTCACACAGAAATGGTTGCGGCTTAATCTGCACAACTTCTTTGCCAGATTTATTGAGCTTTAATTTAACGATCATTATCTATCTGCAAGTATACCATCCAAATATTCTTTACTTTTCAAGCATCAAAAATCTATTAAAAATTACAAAGTTAAATTTATCACCAAAAACTCCAGCCAGGGTATACCCCGTGAAAAAGGCAACCGTGGCTTGGTGCGTATTCTCTCACTCAGGCAGACTTGCCGGCTTCATAGAAATTAATTTCCCCGTGCCTGTCGATGCCCTGCGCGCATACCTCCAGGGTCAGGAGCCGGACCTCGCCTGGATCGTTCAGCCCACCGTTTGATTCAGACCCTGTGATCGGTAGCCACTAGGTTATGGGTTAATTTCACTCTTATGGCGCACATGCGTTTATTTGATTTTCCAAAACGCGCTCATGGTTGATAGTCCACTTATCGTCCTTGTCCCCTTTGAGGCTTTCGGCAAAAGCTGTCGCAATAAATGATACGTTATTCGCTTCCGAGATAGCATAGACATATCTAGCATCGCCTTTGCTCGCAAATCCGATCTCGGCAAAATCATATGAGTAAATATTATTTTCTGTGTAATAGGCCTCTTCAGCGACGGCAATATTACCCAGAAGAGTTTTCGCCTCAGCTTGCTTTGCCTTGCACTGGTAGTTTACATAATTTGGGATGGCGATCGTTGCCATGACTGCTATGATAGCCACTACAATCATCAACTCCAGCAATGTAAAGCCTCGCACCTTTTCTGCCACTCTGCACAGCATGTCAGACCTCCTTGTACTTTTTAAATATAATTATAGGTAACCATAGATCTTATATTCGCACATTATGAACGACACGCACTTCCCATCCGCTCGTTGGCAGAGCGTCCCAATACATAATCTGCTCTGGTTAAATAATGCTGAAGCAGAAGGAGTTGCACTATGGGATCCTCCCGGGCTCAATGCCTCTTCCACTGATAATCTAGAGATGAGCAAAGAGTGTGCCTACTGCTTGACAGGATCGCTGCAAAACAGATATCCGCATATAAATCGGAGACTTATTGCGCAACTGGTCCAATAATCCCCGGCCGGTTTTCGAAGGATGCGCACAGTCTCTTGTGATCTTCGACCGATTTTATGTCTCCAAAGGTAGGGTGGCTCTTAACCCAAGTTTGCCATTTTTTTTACCGAAAGCTGATATTTCAGTATGTTAGTCGATTTTATGGTCACTACTCATTTTACGGTCGCGATTTTT